>JAJTBC010000265.1 GCA_021287085.1 Bacillota bacterium
AAGCTCATCGAGAACCAGGAAGCCGCCGCCCGCGCCGCCGATCTCGTGACCGATATCTACACCATGGAAAGCGCCGTGGTGCGCGCCGCGCGCATGGTGGAAGCGGGCCATCGCTGGGCCGAGTTCGCCCAGGCCTGCGCCGAAGTGCACGTGAACGAAACCATGGGCAAGGTGCAGAACCAGGCTCGCCTGCTGGTGGCCGAAGTGCTGGAAGGCGCCGCCCTCACCCAGGCCCTCGGCGATCTCAAGGCCTTTGATCTCTACACCCCCATCGCGGGCGCCAAGCGCCGCGATAGCCTCGCCCTCCAGCTCATCGAAAAGGGCGCGTATCCCATCGAACATTTCTAAGGGATAAGTCCAAAAGAAAAAACACCGCCAAGGCACAAAGGGCACGAAGAAAAGAAGTCCGGGAAAAAGCTAACGCCAAAAAAGGTTTCCCTGGCTTTCCTTCGTGCCCTTTGTGTCCTTGGCGTCTTTGTGGTGAACCTTTCGGGGCCTTTCTCAGACCTTCCCGTGGCCCAGGAACGGCGCGAGGGTGCTCCGCAGGCCTAGGCGAGCGCGATGGAGGCGCTGGCGCACGAGGCCTCGGCTGATGCCGAGGGCGCTGGCCACCTCTTCCGTATCCATGCCCTGAAGATCCCGCAGCACGAACACCGCCCGCTGTTCCTCGGAGAGGCGATGCAGCCCCTCGTGGACTTTCTGGCGTACCTGGGCTTCTTCCACATGCTCCAGAGCCGTGGCTTCCTGCTGGAGATCCTTGAGGCCTTCGCGGCTCTGGTGATGGCCTTCGGGCGTGACGTGGGGCAGGAAGTCCTCCAGGGTGTCCTCCCGGCGGCGGATGCGGGAGCGGCGCGCCATCAAGGCTTCGTTGAGGCAGACGCGATAGGCCCAGGTGCTGAACTTGCTCTTGCCCTGGAAGCGGTGCAACTGAGTAAACAGCGTGAGCAGGGCCTCCTGGAGGGCATCCTGGGTATCCAGGGTGTCCTGGAGAATGCGCTGGATGCCCGCGGAAAAAAGGCCGAGATAGGGCTGCACCAGCAGGCCGAAAGCATCGCCATCCCCCTCGATGGAGCGGGCGATGAGATCGGATTCCGGCGGACGTTCCTGGTCGGACATACGCTTTCAGGTTAGCGCGTCAAGCGAGCCAGACGAATGGTGAAGGTGCTGCCGAGGCCATTGCCGAGACTGGACACGCGGATGGTGCCCCCGTGAGCGCGCACGATCTCCCGGCAAAGGAAAAGCCCCAGGCCCGTGCCGGGCACGGAACGGGTCATCTCGTCGCCCACGCGGTAGAAGCGCTGGAAGATGCGGGGCAGCTCCTTGGCGGGAATGCCGTGCCCCAGATCCCGCACCGAAAGCACGACCTGCGACTCCGTGGCATCCAGGGTGATCGTGGTTTCCCGCGGCTCCGAAGCGTATTTCAGGGCATTGGACAGCAGGTTGCTGATGACCATGGCGAAAGCCTTGGGATCGATGAGCGCCCACAGCCCAGGTGAAAGGTTCAGGCGCAAGCCCAGAGAGCCTTCTCCCAGGCGGCGGTCGATGTCCTGACACAGGGATTCGAGCCAAGGGGCCAGTTCCAAAGGCTCCGGTTGGATTTCCAGCTTGTCGGCGTCGGCCCGAGCCGTTTCCAGCAGGTTGCCCACCAGCTCCGCCAGTCGGTTCAGGTCGCCATCCATCAGATTGTGGATGCGCTGCAGGCGCTCCGGGGGGAGTTGGCGCGCAAAGAGGGTTTCCATCCAGATCCGAATGCTGGCGATGGGCGTTTTCAGTTCGTGGGTGATGGAAGCCACGAAGTTGCGCTGGCGCTGCATCACGGCCATGGCCGAATTGAGCTGGAGGTAGATGTAGGTCATGCCCACCAGGATGATGATGACGAGAAAGGTGGCTTCGCCCGCCGTGCGCCACAGGGCCTGGGTGCGTTCCCGGCGGATGGCCTCCAGCACCTCGGGACGGAGGGTGAGGTAGATGGTGCGGTCGTCCGTGAGCATCACGGGATCATCCACCGCCACGGGATTGGGCAGGGCCGCCACGTAGGGGAACTGCGATTCGATGGCCTTGATGCGCTCGTCCAGCGTGCGGGTTTCCGGCAAACGCCCCATGACCACGCCAGGGCGTTCGCCGCTTTCCATGCCGAGGGTAGGCCGGAACAGCGCCATGCTGTCGAACTGCCACGCTTCGGCCCGCCCGGCACGCATTTGGGCGATGCGGGCCTCCTGGAGCCGCCGCGATTCCCGCACCTGCACCGCGATCCACCACGTCATCTGGGAAAGCAGCAGCAGGGCCACGCCCCAGAAAATGAGGCGCTCGGTGGGACGGGAACGAATGGATCGGAAACGGGAGGACATGGGTGAGCTTTCAGTGTACGCCGACAGGGGCGCTGTTGAACTGCGACGAGGATTTGAAAACCCGCCTTTCCACGGTCATGCTTGAAGAAGGATGAATGCTTCCCCCTCCAATCCCTTCAAGCCGGGCGCGCCCGCGCAGGGAAGCAGCAATCCGTACAAACCTGGATCGCCGAATCCCTTCAAGCCCGGCGGCCCCGCCCAGCCCCAGCCCCCGCCTTCGGGCCAGGAAGTGCTGGCCAATCTGGTGCAGGCCCAGCGCACCCTTTCCCAGCAGACCCAGGAATTGAACGATCTCCGCCTGAGGCTGGCCAAGCGCACCCATCAGATGGCCGTGCTGCAGCATGTGGCGGAGATCCTGGCGGCCACTCCCAAGGTGAACCAGGTGGCCAGTGTGCTGCAGGACGCCTTCGTGCGGGAATTCGGCGCCAAGGCCTGCGTGGTGTGGACCCTGGAGGACCAGGGCGGCGCCTTCCAGCCCAAGGCCGGTTATGGTCTGCCTCGCAGCCAGTGGGCCGAGATGGTCCTGCCCGCCCCCAACCCCTTCCCCACCTCGCCCATCGTACTGTTCCAGTCCCAATGGCTGGAGCCTTCCATCGTGGAAGGCCCCCTGGAGGCCCTGCGGATCTCCCCCGAGCTGTCGCTCTACTTCCTGCCCTTCGAACATCAGCTTCTGCTCATGGGCTTCGCCATCCTGGCCCTGGAGACGGGCCGCAACATGGAAGAAGAGCAGGACACCTTCACGGTGTTGCAGCGGCAAGTGGCCGTGAGCATCTACAACGCCTGGCTCTTCCGGGATCTCGGCCAGCAGCGGGATGCGTTGCGCCGACAGACGGGAGAACTGGAAACGGCCAATACCGCGCTGCGTGAAGCCGACCGTTTCAAGAGCGAATTCCTGGCCCTCACCAGCCACGAACTGCGCACGCCCCTCACCGGCATCCTGGGCTTCACGCGACTGGTGCTGGACGAACTGTACGAAGACGAGGAAGAGCGGCGACGCATGCTGGAAGACAGCTACACGTCCGGCAAGCACCTGCTTTCCCTGCTCAACGACATCCTCGATCTGGCCAAGATCGAATCCGGGCGCATGCAGGTGGTGCTGAGCCACGTGAACCTGCAGACGTTGATCGACGAAGTGAAGCCCATCGCCACAGCCTATCCCCGCAGCGAAAAGGTGGAGCTGGTGTGGCCCGATCCTCATCCCGATCTGCCGGAGGTGATGGCCGATCCGGGGCGGTTGAAGCAGGTGCTGCTGAACCTGCTGTCCAACGCGTTGAAGTTCACGAGGGAGGGCAGCGTGCGCATGGAGGTGGAGCGCGGCTTTGGCGCCATCACCCTGCGCGTGGTGGACACGGGCATCGGCATCAAGACCGAGGACCAGGCGAGGCTCTTCCAGAAATTCGTCCAGGCCGATGGCGGTCATGCGCGGCAGTACGGCGGCACGGGCCTGGGCCTGGTCATTTGCAAGCACTTGATGGAAATGATGGGCGGCACCATTTCTCTTTTCAGCGAGGGCGCGGGCCAAGGCTCCACCCTCACCATCACGATGCCCATCGTCTGAAAGGAAGCCATGAGCTCTCCGCGACGCGAAACTTTCCTGCCTTTCACGCGCCCTTGCATCGGTCCTGAAGAGATCGAGGAATTCATCGATTCCGTAAATTCCGGCTGGATCACCACCGGCCCCAAGTCTGCGCGATTCGAGGAGGAACTGGCCCGCTACAACGGCGTGAAGCACTGCCTGGCCATGAACAGTGCCACCACCGCCCAGGAAATCATGCTTCAGGCGTTGGAGCTTCAGCCTGGCGACGAAGTCATCACCACCTCCATGACCTGGGTGAGCACCCTCAGCACCATCGTGCTTCGGGGCGGCATTCCCGTGCTGGCGGACATCGATCCCAAGACCCTCAACATCGATCCCGCGCGCATCGAAGCGCGCATCACGCCTCGCACCAAGGGCATCATTCCCGTGCATCTCACGGGCCTGCCTGCCCCCATGGAGGAGATCTGGCGCATCGCCGAAGCCCACGGCCTGTGGGTGATCGAAGACGCCGCCCAGGCCATGGGTGCGCACTACCGAGGCCGCAAGATCGGCTCCGATCCCCGCTCCGTGATGAGCGTGTACAGCTTCCACCCCAACAAGAACATGACCACCGGCGAAGGCGGCGCCATTGCCCTGCACGACGACCGCCACGTGGATCGCATCAAGCGCCTGCGCTTCCATGGCATCGAAAAGGACGCCTGGAAGCGCTTCAGCAAGGAAGGTTCCCCCCACACCGAGGTGATGGAACCCGGTCGCAAGGCCAACTTCATGGATATCCAGGCGGCCCTGGGCCTGCATCAGATCAAGAAGCTGGATGGCTTCAACGCCCGGCGGGGCGTGCTGTTCCATCGCTACCTGGAACAGCTCAAGGATGTGCCGGGTCTCGTGCTGCCTTGGCCCGGCGACGAGGTTCACGGCCACTGCTACCACCTCTTCGTGCTGCGCATCCAGCCCGAAATCGTCGGCATGGATCGCGATGCCTTCGTGCAAGCCCTCAAGGACGAAAACATCGGCACGGGCATCCACTACCGCCCTGCCCATATCCACGCCTACTACCGCGACTACTACGCCCAGCATCCCGACGCCCTGCCCCCCGAAGGCCTGCCTCACACCGAGTGGAGCGGCGACCGTCTCATGAGCCTGCCCCTGTGGCCCGGCCTCACCGAAGCGGATCAGGATGATGTGGTGGCGGCCATCCGCCAGATCGTCGCGCGGGCCTCCTAACGCTTCTCAACCCAGGAGAGAGCAACGTGTCCACGGCTTCCATTGAAATCTCATTGGCCGGCAATCCATTGGTCATTCGACCAGGGGAGCGGATCGTGGATCTGCTGAAGCGCTATCCCGTGGAAGGGATGAAGCCGCTGGCCGCCAAGATCAATCAGCATCTGGTGAGTCTGGATACGTCCATCCGCTACGCCTGCAAAGTGACGCCCGTGGACTACGATCAGCGGGAAGGCACGGGCGTCTATCGGCGCTCCGCCTGCTTGATCCTCTTCGAAGCGGTGAAGGAATTGTTCCCTTCGGTCAAGGTGGTGGTGGGGCAATCCCTGGCGGGGGGCTACTACTGCGATCTGCAGAGCCCGGAGCCGCTGCCCGCAGACCATCTGACGATGATCGAAGCGCAGATGTGCAAGATCGTGGCCGAGAATCGCCCCTTCCAGCGCCAGACTGTCACGGCGGAAGAAGCCAAGCGCCATTTCGGGGAAGAAGGCTACGACGACAAGGTGAAACTGCTGACCACCACCCGCTGGATCGAAGTGCGGCTGGTGGGCTGCGGCGCCCTCAAGGACATCCAGCATGGCCCTGTGGTGCCCTCCACGGGCTACATCGACCGTTTCGAACTGGTGCCTTACGCGCCGGGTTTCGTGCTGCGCTTCCCCGAACGCACCCATGACCTGCACGGCCCCGCCACGGAGCCAGGCCTGTTCCAGGTCCACAAGGAAACCAAGGCCTGGAACCGCATCCTGGGCGTGGTGAACGTGGGCCAGCTCAACGAGGCGTGCCTCTCGGGCGAGATCGGCGAGGTCATCAAGATCGCCGAAGGCTTCCACGAAAAGAAGATCGCAGGCTTCGCCGATGAAGTGGCCAAGCGCCGCGATCAGGTGCGCCTGGTGCTCATCGCCGGGCCTTCCAGCTCCGGCAAGACCACCTTCAGCAAGCGCTTGATGATCCAGCTCCGTGTGAACGGCCTGCGTCCCGTGACGCTCTCCACCGACAACTATTTCGTGGGCCGCGCCGATACGCCGCTGGATGAGTTCGGCAAGCCCGATTTCGAGTGCCTCGAAGCGGTGGACGTGCCGCTCTTCAACGCCCATCTCGAAGCGCTGCTGGCGGGCCGCGAAGTGCAGGTGCCGGTGTTCGATTTCTTCAGCGGATCGCGCTCCACCCAGACCACGCCCATGCGTCTGGGGCCCGACGACATCCTCATCGTGGAAGGCATTCACGGCCTGAACCCCAAACTCTCCGCTTCGGTGCCCGCCGATCACAAGCTGAAGATCTACATCAGCGCCCTTACGCAACTGGGCCTGGACGACCACAATCGCATCATGACCACCGATGTGCGCCTCATCCGGCGCATCGTGCGGGATCGCAAGTACCGCGGCCACAGCGCCAGTCGAACCCTGGGCATGTGGTCCAGCGTCATGCGCGGCGAGCGGCGTTTCATCTTCCCGTTCCAGGAAAGCGCCGATCTGATGTTCAATTCCACGCTCATCTACGAACCGGCGGTACTGCGGGTTTTCGCCGAGCGCTTCCTGCTGGAAGTGCCCAGCGGCGATGAAGCCTTCGGCGAAGCCTACCGCCTGCTCCAGTTCGTGCGCATGTTCGTGCCCATCTTTCCCGACGAAATCCCCCACACCTCGATCCTGCGGGAATTCGTGGGGGGCAGCACCTTCGACTACTGAACGCGCCAGGATTTCCGCATGCCCCCTACGCTGCGGCAGCTGGCCGCACAGATCATGCAGCAGGCCGGCTGGGATCTGCCTGCGCCGCCCATCCTCTGGTCGCCTCGGCTTTCACGCTGCGCGGGACTCTTCGTGGTGGAGCGCAAACCGGGACGCCCCCCGCAACCGGAGATCCGATTGTCGATCCCGCTGCTGCGCCGCCGGGATCGCCCCTGGCCCGTCCAGGCCTGCGGCTGTCTTTGCCGAGACCCCGAAAGCCTCACCCGGCGCATCCTGGAGCACGAACTGATCCACTACAAGCTATGGAAGGAGGGCGCCAAGGACTGGGGCCACACGGAGGCGTTCCGGCTTCTGGCATGGCAAGCCTTCCAGCATCAGAGCATCACTCACGGCATCGGCTCCGACGATGAATTATGAGGATTCATATAACACTTGAAAATAACGATTGGATCGCTGAAGCTGTACAACAGTCATCCTTTCAGAGGCCGCTCATGTCTCAGCCTGAGTCTCTTTCCGAACCCTCCTTCGGTACGCTTGGAGAACGCATCAAAGCCGTGCGTCTGCGGTGGGATTGGTCCCAGGAGGAGATGGCCAACACCCTGCAAGTGGACCAGGCCTCGATCTCGTTCTGGGAGCGCAACAAGATCCGGCCTTCCGGCAGCGCCATGGTGGCCCTGGCGGCCCTTTTCCGCACCAGCCTGGCGGCGCTGGAGACCGGCGAGAACTTCGTGGTGCCCGATCCCCCCTCGCGGGTGCCCGATGCCTCGCGCAAGGCCAAGCGTGAGATTCCGCGCAGCGTCAGCCTGCATCGGGATTTCAACGATCCCGTGGTCCTGGTGGATCTCAAGGATGGCAGCGCCAGGGGCAGCTCGCCTTCCGAGGCCCTGCTCACCCTCGCCCAGATGGTGAAGGAAGGACGCCGGGCCTGGGTGGTGCTGGAGTAGCCCTCCCGCCTGCTTCCTTGATGGATTGATCTGGAACGCCTGTTCAGTGCGCGGGCGTTGCCACCGTCAGCGCCTGCCCTTTCACGTAGCAGCGCTTGTGCTCGATGTGGTACTCGAACTCGTGCCGGAACTTCTGAAGGGCGGAATCGATGGGGCCGCAGGCCGCATCACCTAGAGGGCAAAGGGTCCGCAGATTGATACGGGGCGTGAGGCTGGCGATGAGATCCAGATCCTCGCGTCGGCCTTCGCCATGCTCGATGCGGTGCAGGATCATCTCCAGCCAGTTGCAGCCTTCGCGGCAGGGCGTGCACTGGCCGCAGCTTTCGTGGGCGTAGAAGCGCGTGAGGCGCAGCGTGGCCTCCACGATGCACACATCCTCGTCCATGACGATGACGCCGCCGCTGCCCGCCATGGTGCCCCGCGCCTTCATGGCGTCGAAATCCATGGGGCAGTCGAAATCCTTTTCATCCAGCATGGGCGCGCTGCAGCCGCCGGGAATGATGGCCTTGATCTTCTTGCCGGTGCTGCATCCGCCCGCCAACTCGTTCACGAGAAAATCCATGGGCGTGCCCATGGGCAGCTCGTAGAGGCCGGGGCGCTTGGTGTGGCCGGAAATGCCGAAGATGCGCGTGCCCGCATTGTTGGGCGTGCCGATCTTGGCGTACTCCGCGCCGCCGATGCGCAGAATCACGGGCACCGCCGCCAGCGTTTCCACGTTGTTGACGGTGGTGGGCTGGCCGTACGCGCCGCGAGTGGCGGGAAAGGGCGGTTTCACGCGGGGTTCGCCGCGACGGCCTTCCAGGGAGTTGAGCAGGGCCGTTTCCTCGCCGCAGATGTAGGCCCCGGCGCCGCGGTAGGTGAGCAGATCGAAATCCCAGCCCGTGCCGAGGATGTTCTTGCCGAGATAGCCCGCGTCCCGCGCTTCCTGAATGGCGGCATCCAGCTTGTCGATGAGCCACTTGAACTCGCCGCGCACGTAGATGAAGCCTTGACGGCACTGCATGGCCCAACCCGCGATGATCATGCCCTCGATGAGCTGATGGGGGTTGTACTCCATGATGGCGCGATCCTTGAAAGTGCCAGGCTCGCCTTCGTCCGCGTTGCACACCACGTAGCGCACGTGCTTCTTCTCGTCGGTGTCCTTGGGCATGAAGGTCCACTTCAATCCCGTGGGAAAGCCCGCGCCGCCGCGGCCTCGCAGACTGGAGGTCTTCACTTCCGCCGTGACGGAGGCAGGGTCCATCTTGAGCGCCTTCTTCAGGGCCACGTAGCCTTCGTGGCGGCCTTCGTAGGTCTTCAGATGCCAGTTGTCCAGATCGCCCGCGCCCCGCAGCATGAAATTGGGAAAGCGATCGGAGCCGAACCCAGGAAAGGTGTAGCTCTGCGAATCAGGCTTGGTGCGAATCAGCGCCATCACTTCCCCCATTCGGGCACGTGGCCCTGCCGACAGGCTTCGATGACCGCGTCGAGCTTCGCATCATCGATGAATTCGTCGTACACCTCGTGGTTCACCTGAAGGCACGGGCCGGTTCCGCAACTGCCCAGGCACTCCACTTCCTCGATGCTCCACATTCCGTCGGCGGTGACTTCGCCGGGCTGCACCGCCAGGCGCTGACGCAATTTTTCGAAGAGCTGTGCGCCACCGCGCAGGGCGCAGCAGAGGTTCGTGCAAACCTGGAGATGGTATTTCCCCACGGGCTTCTGGTGGAACATGGTGTAGAAGGTGGCCACGCCGAACACATGGCCTTCGGGAATCTCCAGCACCCGCGCCACTTCGCGCATGGCTTCGAGGCCCGCGAACCCCATGTCCGCCTGGGCCAGGTAGAGCGCAGGCAGCGTGGCGGCGAGCTTGTCAGGATATTTCGTGGCCAGGGCCTGGATTTCCTGCACGCAGCTTTCGCTGAGGGAAGTTCGTGCCGCATGGGCCAACCGCTGACCGGGGGCCAAGGGACGTTCGCTGGTTTCGGGGGGCAGGGGATGGTTCATGGCAAAGGCTCTCGACGATTCGAGTTTAGCCGGAATGGGCCGGAGATCGTGGCGTGAAGATTCGCGGAGCGCCCCAAAGCGCAAGGCCCGAAAACCGAAAGGGCGCGGAGGAGAACCCCCGCGCCCCTCGAAAACGCCCCAGCGAACTATTTCCCCGCTTCGATATCCAGGCGGATCTCCACCTCATCCCCCAGCACACCGGGATAGGCCTTCATGCCGAAATCGTTGCGATTGATGGTGAGCATGCCGTCGATGAAGCCCGCCACCACCGTTCCGGGTTTCATGCCGGGGTGGGTGCCCGCGTGGGTCATGGGGAAGGTGATGGTCTTCGATACGCCGTGAAGGGTCAGCACGCCGGTGATCTGGAGCTTGCCCTTTTCCAGTTCCTTCACGGCCGTGCTCTTGAACGTGATGGTGGGATATTTCGCCACATCGAAAAAGTCGGCGTTCCGAAGATGTTCATCCCGCTTCGCGTTGTCCGTGTTGATGCTGGCCGCCTGGATCGTCACTTCCACGCTGGATTTCGTGATGTCCTTGGTGTCCACGTGGATCGTTCCGGAAAAAGCCGTAAAGCGACCCGAGGTTCTGGCCACGAGATGACGGATGCGGAACCCGATCTCGCTATGGGAAGCGTCGATGGTGTAGGTATCCACAGTGGGAGTCTGGGCCACCATTGTCGGACCGATGGCAAGGCCGAGGCTGAAGATGAGGGCTGGAAGACGAAGGGCGCGATGGATCATGGGTAACCTCCTGATGATTTCCGATGCTATTCCCAAAATAGGTGTGACAACATCTTTTTCGAGAACCCTGTTCTCCTTTCGACGGGCCAGGAGCAGGTGCTTTCCATGCCATTGGCGCGAGAACAGCGGCTCTGGCTCCTTGAAGAACGAATCTTCAAGCCGTCAGGCCTCACGAATCAACCGTTCGACGTGCTGCGCATTCTCAAGGGCGGCCCTGAGGAGGGCTACACCATCGGGGAAATCCGCCGCCGCATGATCCCCGCAACACCGACACCCCTCGCCTGGTGGGTCGGATGGGGATGACCGCGCCTTCGCGCTTTCAGAAGAACGAGGGGATCCTCTTGGGCCAATCCCCAGGCGCTATTTCCACGCTTCGATATCCAAGCGGATTTCCACCTCGTCACCGATGGCGCCACGATAAGTTTTGATGTTGAAATCATTGCGATTGACCGAAAGATGGCCATCCACGAAACCGATCACCACGGTTCCGGCTTTCGTGCCAGCGTGCGTACCCACATTGGTGATGGGGAAGC
The DNA here is from genome assembly GCA_021287085.1 of Bacillota bacterium. GTDB lineage: Bacteria > Acidobacteriota > Holophagae > Holophagales > Holophagaceae > JAYREN01. Next base: position 10,992 of record JAJTBC010000265.1, read on the forward strand.
TGATGGTCTTGGCCACCCCGCAGATGGTCAACACCCCAGTGACCTGGAGTTTGCCCTTCTCCACTTCCTTGACACCCGTGCTTTTGAACGTGAGGGTCGGGTATTTGGCCACATCAAAGAAATCGACACTACGCAGATGTTTATCTCTCGTATCGTTGTCCGTATTGATGCTGGCGGCCTGGATGGTCACCTCCACGCTGGATTTGGAGATGTCTTTCGTGTCCACATGAACCTTGCCTGAAAAATCCGTAAACCGACCGGAGATTTTGGCGGCCAGACGACGCACCCGAAAACCAAGGTGGCTATGGGCCGAGTCGATGGTGTAGGTGTCCACCGCAGGGGCTTCGGCCCGCAAGGCCACGTAAGGTCCGAGCGCCAAGCCAAGGCCAAGAACCAAGGCCGGAACTCGCAGAACATGATGCGTCATGCTTCACCTCTTGATGAATTCCGATGCCACTCCAGGGTTAGGTGTGACAACATCTTTTCTGGGGAAGCTTCCTTCCCTCATCGAGGTGCTCTGTGTCCGTGGCCGAAGACCTGCTCATGGGAAATCCCCTTTCGACGGGCCAGGAACAGGTGCTTTCCGTGCTGCTGGCGCGAGAACAGCTGCTCTGGGTCATGGAGGAGCGGGTCTTCAAGCCTTCGGGCCTTACGGAACCGCAGTTCAACGTGCTGCGCATTCTCAAGGGCGGCCCCGACGAAGGCTACACCATCGGGGAAATCCGCCGCCGCATGATCGCCCGTAACACCGACACCCCTCGCCTGGTGGATCGCATGGTGATGCTGGGGCTGGTGCGGCGCCAGCAAAGTCCTGCGGATCGCCGCCATTGCCACGTGCGCCTCACGGCCAAGGGCCGAGCCACCCTGGTTAAAGCCTCTGAAAGCCACGATCGAGTCCTGGACGACATCGAAGGGCTGCTCAGTGCGCCCCAGCAGCGCACCCTGGTGAAGGTGCTGGAGCGCTTCCGCCAAGGTTTGAAGCGCCTGGCAGGGGAGGAGACCCGATGACCGCGTCCTTCCGAGCCTTGCGGCATCCCAACTACCGCATCATCTTCACCGCCCAGCTCATTTCCATGGTGGGCACCTGGATGCAGATCGTGGCCCAGGGCTGGCTGGTGTATCGCCTCACCCACAATCCCGCGATGCTGGGCCTCGTGACCTTCGCCTCCCAGGGCCCGGCATTCCTGCTCACGGGCTTTGGCGGTGCCGTGGCGGATCGCATGGATGCGCGCAAGCTGGCGCTGCTGTCCCAATCCACGCTGCTGCTCCAGGCTGCGCTGCTGGGGATTCTTACGGTGACGCACCATGTGGGCGTCCATCAGGTGCTGCTGCTGGCCGTGCTCATGGGCGTCGCCACGGCCTTCGACACCCCGACCTTCCAGGTGCTGGTGGCCCGATCCGTGCCGAGAGAGGATCTGCCCAACGCCATTGCGCTCAATTCCGGGATCTTCCACAGCAGCCGCATCCTGGGCCCCGCCTTGGCGGGCGTCGTGGTGGCGGCCTTCGGCGAAGGCTGGTGCTTCCTGCTCAACGCGCTGAGCTACGTGGCTGTGCTGGTGGGTCTGAGCTTCCTGCGGCTGCCACCCAAGCCCCACGCCGCCGAAAAGCAGAGCATGAAGCAGGAGCTATTGGAGGGTCTGCGCTACGTGAACGGCTCACCCGCCATCCGGCGCGGCTTGGCCCTGGCGGGCCTCATCACCTTCCTTGCCATGCCCTACACCGTGCTCATGCCCGCCGTGGTCAGGGACAATCTGCGGCTGGGCGCACGGGAATTGGGCTGGATCATGGGCGTGGGCGGCGTGGGAGCCACCCTGGGGGCGCTGCGACTGGCGCTTCAAAAAGATGCCCGCCGCCTGCCCCGCAACCTGTTGATGGCTCTGGGCGGCGTGATGATCTTCCTGCCACTCTTCGCCGCCTCGCGCTGGCTGTGGCTTTCCATGCTGCTCATCGTGCCCCTGGGCTTCTCCATGGTGTCCGCCAACACCTCCAACAACACGCTGGTGCAACTGGCTGTGCCCGATCATCTGCGGGGCCGCATCATGGCCATCTACGCCACCGTGTTCATGGCAGGCCTGCCGCTGGGCGCCCTGGCCACGGGCTTTCTCGCCCGCCATATCGGCATCAGTTGGGCCCTGAGCCTCGGCGCCTTGGGCTGTGGTCTCGTGATAGTGGCTTTCGGACGCGGGTGGAAAAGGCAGGAAACGGCGACTCCGCCAGGGAGCGCGGTATAGCCGCACACTTTCTTTTTCTCTCGCAATCGGCGCGAAGTGGTGCCAACAGGAGCGCAAAGAGAAACAAGAAAAAACTTATTGTGGGC
>JAJTBC010000221.1 GCA_021287085.1 Bacillota bacterium
AAACAGAAGCTGGCGCGCGACCACCGACCACCACGGGGCTTTCATCCTGCCGATTGTGCTCATCCTCGTCTCCCTTTTTTCCCTTGGTGTCTTGGGGGTGAATCTTTTAATCCGCCCAGGGCCTCGGCGGCGCTTGGCCACGCAGCACCGCTTCCACGGCCTTGCGGTCGCTGTAGGGATGTTTCACGCCTTGGATCTCCTGGTAGGGCTCGTGGCCTTTGCCCGCCAGCAGCAGCAGATCGCCGGGGCGGCAGGCCTGCAACGCCGCTTGCACTGCCAGGGCGCGGTCGGCTTCCCGGTGGTAACGATGAGAGTCCCGCAAGATGGAACCGGGAATGCCTTCGGCCGCGTCATCCAGAATGTGCTCAGGATCCTCGCCGCGCAGGTTGTCGCTGGTGTGCCAGATCACGTCGGCTCCCGCGGCCACCGCGGCGGCCATGAGAGGGCGCTTGGTGCGATCCCGGTCGCCGCCGCAGCCGAAGAGCACATGGAGGCGGCCGCCTGCGGGCAACAAGGCCTTGCCCGCTGCCAGCAGCTTTTCCAGGGCGTCGGGCGTGTGGGCGTAGTCCACCATCACGCCGAAGGGCTGGCCCAGATCCACGCGCTCCAAGCGTCCTGGCGCGCCCTTGACCTGGGGGGCTGCGGCCACCAGGGGCTCGGGAGCGAAGCCGGCTTCGATCAAGATCGTCAGCGCCGACAACAGATTGTAGAGATTGAAGCGTCCCAGCAGGGGGCTTGCCACGGGCCAGGAGCCTTGGGAGGTGCGAAGGGTGAAGGTCGTGCCCGTGGGGCTGAGACGCACCTCCACGGCCCGGTAATCCGCTTCTGCCTCTACCGCGTACGACCGCAGCGCACGCTCCCGGAGCAGCCGTTGGCCATAGGCATCATCGCCGTTAACCAGGCCGATCTCGCATTGATCGAAGAGCCGCGCCTTGGCCTGGAAATAGGCTTCCAGGGTGTGATGGTGATCGAGGTGATCCTGGGTGAGGTTGGTGAAGAGGCCCACCCGGAAGCGCGCTCCATGAACGCGGGCCAGATCGAGCGCATGACTCGACACTTCCACGGCCATGGCCTCGTCACCGGCATCCGCCGCCTTGCGCAGCCAATGGTAGAACACGGGGCTTTCGGGCGAGGTGCGCACCGCATCGAGGGTTTCGCGGCCCGCCGCCAACTGCACCGTGCCGATGAGCCCGCAGCCTTTTCCCGTGGCCTGGAGCAGTTGGCGAATCAGCATGGTGGTGGTGGTCTTGCCGTTGGTGCCCGTCACGCCCAGCAGAGCCAGGGCCTGGTCAGGGTTGCGGTACAGCGCCCGTGCCGCCAAGGCCATGCTCTCGCGGGGATCGCCGGGCAGTTGGGCGAAGGGAATCTCGGCGGGAAGTGTCACGGGCCCATGGGCCAGAATGGCTGCCGCGCCGCGTTCCAGCACCGCTGGCACAAAGGAACGACCATCCACCTTGGCGCCCGGCAGGGCCGCGAAGGCCCATCCCGGCTGGATATCGCGGCTATCGCAGGAGAAGGCCACGATTTCGGCCTCGCCGGGGCCGCGCCATGCGTCAATGCCTGCGGCCTGCATCCAGTCTTGGAACTTCATGGCGTCCTCAGCTTCAGGCGCACGGAACTGCCGTACTCCAGCCGCTCGTTGGGAGCGGGACTTTGGCTCAAGACCACGTAGGGGCCGTCGGGCGGTGGGCCTTGGCTTTCCACGCGGGGCACGCCTCCGGCCATGACGATGCGATTCACGGCAGCCTTCAGGGTGAGCCCCTGCACGTTGGGCACCTTGCCCACTTCCACATGCACCACGGCCTCGTCGTTTTCACTCACCGGCCAGTCCCGGAGGTTTAGCTTGAGGTCTGGCTCCTGATCCAAGCCGCGTCCCGTGGTGCGGTACCGCATGATGCCGTCGCCGATCTTCTTGAAGAGGGGCGCGGCCACATCGCCGCCCGTGAGACCGCTGGTGGGTTCATCCAGCATGAAAAGCATGCCGTACTGGGGCTTGTCCGCAGGGAAGAAACCCATGAACGAGGCGTAGTGCCGCTTGGGATCGTATTTGCCGCCGATGATCTTGCGCGCCGTGCCGGTCTTGCCGAAGGCTTCCACACCCCCGTCCAGCTGCGCTTTTTTGGCTGTGCCCTGGGTGATTACGCCCTTGAGGGCTTCGCGCATCATCACGCTGGTTTCGTGGCTCACCGCCTGGCCCCGAATCTCAGGGCGGTGTTCCTTCAGCAGCGCGCCTTGGTCGTTGTAAACCTTCTGCACCAGCAAAGGCCGCATGAGCTGGCCTCCATTGGCCAGGGCGCAGCCCGCCATGAGCACCTGCAACGGCGAAGTGGAAAGCCCATAGCCGTAGCAAAGGGTGGGCTGGGTCACGGCGCTCCAGCGATCCGGCGCCTGCAAGCGCCCCGGAGTTTCGCCGGGGAAGTTGAGGCCCGTCGGCTCGCCGAAGCCGAACTTCCTCAGGTATTGGTAGTGGGTGGCGCGGTCCAACCGCAGGCCCATCTTGGCGGCGCCCACGTTGGAGCTTTGCCACAGCACTTCCTCGAAGGTGAGCAGGCCGTGGGAATGGGTGTCGGTGATGGTCAGATCCTTGCTGAAATGCCATTTCCCGCCCATGCAGTCGATGCGCTCGCCCAAATGGATCTTGTGCTCCTCCAGGGCGATGGCTGCGGTGAAGATCTTCATGGTGGAGCCCGGTTCGTAGGCGTCTTCCACGGGATGTACTTTGCGGGCGGCCTTCTGGCGCTCCAGCTCGCGGCGATATTCTTCCTTCTCCGCGGCGCTGAACTCCGATTCGGGGCGGTTCCTGAACTTTTTCGACACCGGATAGTTGGGATCAAAGGTGGGCGTGCCCGCCATCGCCAGGATCTCCCCGGTGTTGGGATCCACCACCACAGCGTACGCGGTGAGCGGGTGGTAGGTGTTGACGCCTTCCTCCAGGGCCTGTTCCACGATGTGCTGGATGGTGGCATCCAGGGTTAACTGCAGCGTGGTGCCGTTCACTGGCACTTTCGCGTAGTTCTCTTCGAACATCAGCAGGCGGCCTCGGGCGTCCTTGGGAGCCACGAGTTCGCCGTCTACTCCCGCCAGCGGTTCGTTGTACGTGCGCTCGATGCCGAGCTGGCCCACGCCGTCGATGTTGGTGTAGCCCAGGATCTGGCAGGCCAGGCTGCCTCGGGGATACTGGCGGCGGCTTTCGGGCAGGAAATCCACGCCTTCCAGCTTGAGATCGCGCACGGCGCCCGATTTCTCGGGAGGGAGTTGCCGCTCGATGTAGACGAAGGGCTTCTTGCGCAGCAGCTTCTCCTGGATGCTGCGGCTGGACCGCTCCAGGATCGGCGCGAGGGCCTGGGCGACCTTGGCGGCGGCCTTGCGGTCCGGTTCGCCCCAGACCACCTCGGATTCGCTGGGGGCCGACCGGAAATCGGGATAGAAGGTGGGCGGCGTGCAGAACAGGCTTTCAGCGCGGGTGGAAATGGCCAGGGACGCGCCGTGGCGATCCCGCAGCTCTCCGCGCACCGCCATCACGGGTACTTTCGTGAGGTGCTGGTTGCGGGCGCGGCGCTGGTAGCGGTCGTGGGAAATCACCTGCACCCATACCAGCCGCAGCAGGATCAGCAGGGCCCAGAAGGCCATGAAGCCCAAAATCCAAGGCATCCGCGTCGCCGCCAGATCCCGCGCCTGGGGCTGCCCCAGCATGCGCCGGGGCGCCGTTCCAGCTTTCATCCAACTCGCCAGTGCCACGCTCGTTCCCGCTCCAAGGGCCTACGCCCTTTTTCCATCCTATTCGAAAGACGCGACGGGTTTGTTCTTGGCCGAAAGCTGGTCGGCCACCGTGAAGCGGCGGTGGATCAGGTGGCTCTGGCGGCGGGGCTGCATGCCGTTCTCGTTGGCGAAGCTCTGCACCACTTCGTCCCGCTGGAAGCGCGAGCGTTCCAGCATCAGGCGGCGGTTGAGTTCTTCCTCCTGCTTGATGCGGGCGCGGATATCGCTCATTTCATAGCCCAGGCGGGTTTCCTGGATTTTCAGGTAGGCCATGGTGGCCAGCGGCATGACCAGGGCCAGGGCCAGCAGGATCATGCGCAGGATGCCTTCGCCTTCCACCTGCCGGGCGGGCGTGGAGGCGGTGCGGATGACGGGGGACTGGAAGGTGTTCATGGGGCCACCTGGGAAGCCAGCCGTTCGCCCAGACGCAGGCGAGCGGAGCGGGAAGGAGGATTGATACGGATTTCGTCGGCGCTGGGGGCGAGGCCACCAGGGCGCAGCAGTCGGAGATGCTGGGGAAGAGGGTGGGGAGGCATGCGGCCGGGGCCGTCGTGGAGGCCCGCCAGTCGGCGCAGGGTCTGCTTCACGATCCGGTCTTCGAGGCTGTGGAAGCTGATGACAGCCAGCCGACCCCCAGGCTTGAGGGCCATCACGGCCTGTTCGAGCACCGCGGGAAGCCCCACCAGCTCGCCGTTGACGGCGATGCGGATGGCCTGGAAGGTGCGGGTGGCGGGATCGGACAAGCCTTTGCGCTTGGCGGGTTCCCTGGGGATCACCTCGTACACGGCCGAGGCCAGATCCTGCGTGGTGGCGAGGCGGCCTTCCGCCAAGGCCCGCAGAATGGCGCGGGCGATGGGGCGGGAGGCCCGTTCTTCGCCAAACTGATAGAGCGCGTCGGCGAGGGTTTCCTCGCTCTGCTCGGCGATCCATTCCAGAGCCGTGGGGCCGTGGTCCGGGTCCATCCGCATGTCCAGAGGGCCAGAGGCCGAAAAGCTGAAGCCCCTGGAGGGGTCCTTCAAATGCAGGGTGGAAACCCCCAGGTCTAAAAGGATCGCATCGAAGCCATCGGGCGCTTGCAGATGACGCCAAGCCTGGAACAGAGGATCGGTCCAGATGCTTTCATGCGCGCCCGCCAGAATGGTGAGGCGGCCATCCCGCCCCAGTCGTTCCTGGGCCCGTTGCCTGGCTTGGGGATCGCGATCCACGCCCAGGTAGCGCACGGAGGAATCTGCCTGGGCCAGCAGGGCCTCGGCATGACCGCCCAGGCCCAGCGTCAGATCCAGCACGCGTCCACCGGGGGGAACGGGCAGCCACTCCAGCACTTCCTGAAGCAGCACTGGGACATGAACCAAGGTCGCGCTCATGTCAGATCCCCAAGTCCGCGAGCTGCATCTGCTCATCGTGGGTGAGGGGTTCCGCCACCAGACGGCGCTCGATGTGAGCGCGGTTCCAAAGCGCCAGGTGATCGAGCTGGCCGAGAATGGCCACCTCGCCCGCAAGCTGGGCGGCTTCGCGCAGGATGGGCGGGATGACGAAACGCCCTTGGGCGTCCGGCTCCACTTCGCTGCCGTAGTAGGCGGTGAATTCCAAGAGCTTGCGGCGGGCCGGATTTGCGCTGGGAAGCTGCGCCAGCCGGGCCTCGATGGCTTCCCACACGGGCATGGGGTAGAGCCTCGCGCTCTTGCCGTCCAGGCTGGTGAGGTAATGGCGGACGCTCCCCCCGGCCTCGCCCCTGGCGAGACTGTCGAGATCGGCTTTGAAGGTGGAAGGGAGCTTCAAGCGACCCTTTTCATCCACCGTCGCCGGGGAATTTCCGCGAAGACGAATCACTACGATGGCCTTTCAACCATGGGCTTCGGAGGCACTGCGTGGGATGGTTTGGTCCATTTATCTCCAATTCAGCCCACTTTGTTCCACTGAGGTCCACTCCCCAAGTGTAGAAACCTCTGAAAAGTCAACAAGAAGAACAAAAGCGAAATTTTTATTGTTCGCTTTTGTTTATTTCGTTTTTTTATCGAGTTCTTGGGGCGGGGCGATTCGGTGGCATCATGGCCTGTTCGCCGGAGGCCCCATGGCCAAAGCTTTATCCCTTCTCGTTCTCACCACGGCGCTGCTGGCGGAACCGCCACTGGACGTGCGTTTCCGGCAGGAATTGGCCTTTCTGGCAGGCCCCGAGCGCCAAGGGCGCGGCAACGGCTCCAAGGAACTGGAGCAGTGCGCCTCCTTCCTGGTGAAGCATTACGACGCCTTGGGCCTCAAGAACGTCACGCAGCGGATGCCTTACGTGAGTCGCGTCACCCGCGCCAAGGGAGAGGCGACCTTGGGCGGCAAGTCTCTGGTGTGGGGCCAGGATGTGGAGGCCATGGGCTTTTCGTCGGATGCCTCCTTTGCTTCGAAGCCCGTCGTCTTTGTGGGCTATGGCACCCAGGGTGCGGCGCTGGACGAATTGGCGGGCCTGGATCTGAAGGACAAAGTGGCGCTCATGGGGCGCACCCTGCCTGCGGGCGGACCTTTCGCGGCCTTGGGTCGCGGCGAGCGCAGCGTGGTGACGCGGGCGCAGCGTCTGCGCAATCTGGGCGTGGCAGCGGTGATCGTGCTGGAAAGCGAGGCCAAGCCTCGACCGCTGATCCGCGAGGACGGACCTTTGAACCTGGAAGTGCCGGTGTTGAGCCTGCCGCTGAAAACGCTCGAAGGCCTGAACACGGGCGTGGAAGCGGGTCTCCGTCGCCTGCAGGATTCAGGTCAGGTCGCCAGCGCGGAGGTGGCGTGCCGCTTCAGCCTGAATCTGGCGCTGGAACGCCATTCCACGCCGCTTCCCAGCGTGGTGGCCGTGATTCCGGGCACCGATCCCAAGTTGAAGGAGGAATACATCCTGCTCGGGGCGCACTTCGATCACCTGGGATTGGGTGAGCGCAGCAGCATGGCTGGGGAGGCAGGCCGAGGCCTGGTGCATCCGGGGGCCGATGACAATGCCAGCGGCACCGTGATGGTGATGGAGCTGGCCCGGATGCTGAAGCGGCAGCCGTTGCGGCGTTCCGTGGCGCTGCTGCACGTTTCCGGCGAGGAGATTGGCCTGCTCGGCAGCGCCCATTGGATCCAGAACCCCACGATCCCATTGCCTCAGGTCAAGTTCATGGTGAACTTCGACATGGTGGGACGGCTGGATCCGGCCAAGCCCACGCTGCAATTGGGCGGCCTGGGCGCGCCCAAGAGCGCTTTGGTCCGAGCCAAGAGCCTTGCGCCCCAGGGCCTCGCGGTGGGCGAAGACCTGGGCATGGCCGTGGGTGGGTCGGATCACATGAGCTTTGCCGCCGCCAAGATCCCGACCTTCTTCTTCTTCACGGGCATCCACACGGACTATCACCGGCCTTCGGATACGCCGGACAAGATCAACCTGCAGGGCATGGTCACCGTGGCCGCCATGGCCGAAAAGATCGTTCAGGATCTGGCCAACGCCGATCAAGTGCCCGCCTTCGATCCCGAGACCGCGAAGTTGCCCACGATGCGGGGCGGCCCGGTGCGCGTGGCTTTCGGCGCGCTGCCCGATTTCGCCGATCATCCCAAAGGCTTCCGCATCAATGGGGCGTCGCCCGGTTCCGCCGCCGAGGCCATCGGCATGAAGGCCGGGGACGTGATGATCTCCTTCGGCGGCAAACCCATTCGGAACCTCTACGATTTCCAGGAGGCTCTCTCCAGCTTCAAGCCCGGCGACACCGTGAAGGTGGTCTGGCTCCGCGACGATCAGCGTTTCGAGAAGGAGGCCGTGCTCAAGGGACGATGAACCGCTTTTCAGGCTCCCTCCCGCTTTGGGGCGGCTCCATCGCGGGATACACTGGAGTTTCATCGTCGAGACGCCTGTGTTGCATCCTTTGTCCTTGAAATTCCTTCTTCCCTTTGGTTTGGTGGCCACGGCGCTGGCGCAGGCCCCTGCGGAAGACCCTCGTGCCTTGATGCTGCAGGGGAGAGCCCAGCAGCGGCGCGGCGGAGGCGATGATCCCCAGGCCGCGGCGGCGCTCTACCGTCGCGCCTTGGCTCTGGTTCCCACCAGCGCCGAAGCGCATCTGCGATTGTCCGAGGCGTTGGCCGATTTCGATGATCTGGAAGGGGCGCTGCCTCCGGCCATCAGGGCTACGGAACTGGCTCCCGCCAACGCCGAAGCCTGGGCGCACCTGGGCATCCTGAACTACCTGCGGGCGCGGAAGCAGCCCACGCCGCAGCTGCAGGCCAAGGCGCAGGAGCAGGCGCAGGCCGCGCTGAAGAAGGCGGCCCTGCTCATGCCGGGGGATGTGGAAATCTGGACGCGTCTGGCGGAGGTGGCCGAAATCCGCAAGGACAATGAGGCGGCGTTGAAGGCCTGGCTGCGGGTGGGGCGGCTGCATCCTCCCTTCATGATCCAGGACAAGCGGTTGGAAGAGATCGCCTGGACGCGGGTGGCCCAGTTGGCGTCGGAACGGAAGGACTACGACGTGCGGCGGGAAGCGGTATTGTCCCTGTGTCGAGGCTCCCGGCCCGACCCCTACCATTTGCGCCTGCTGGAGGATCTGGCGCGGGAGCAGGTGGAGAAAGGCTTTCTGGGACACGCCGAAGAGAGTTTCGCCCTGCTGGGGCGGCATCTGCCGAAAGAGCCTGCGGTGTGGGACAACCTGGCCCTCATCCAGATCCGGACGGTCCGTTTCGAAGAAGCCCTGGAGAGCCTCAAGAAGGCCCAGGAACTGCGGCCCACGCCCAGGGGCGAATTCAATCGGGGCCTGTGCCTCATCAACCTGGGGCGCATTGAGGAATCCGAAGCCTGCTGGCGCACGGTGCTGAACGCTCCGGCATTGAGTCGTGCCGAGGAGCAGCTGGTCGATAACGCCCGTTCCCTGCTGGCCACCTCGCTGCTCCTCCGGGGCCTGCCCAAGGAGGGGCTGGCGCTGCTTCGAACGTGGCCCCAGACCTCCGCCAAGCCTCCGTTGCTGGGATTGGAAGCCCAGGCGCTCATTCAAACCCAGGCATGGAAAGAGGCGCGGCGCGTGCTGAGGGATGGCATGAAGCGCTTTCCTGATTTCGGCATCTTCCAGTTGGCCAACACCTTGCCGCCGGATCGCCTGGAGGACACCTTCTTCCTTCGCGCCACCGCGCGCCAGGCCATGACGCAGCTGGATCTGGAAGTGATGGCGGGGCTTTACGCCGAGTTCCGCCGCTGGGATCGCTGCCTCGAAACCATCCACCTGGCCCGTATGGCTGCGCCTCCGCGAGACGTGGAGCTGCTGTTGCTCCAGGCCAATGCCCTGCAGGAACTGGGCCTGACGGAAGAGGCCAAGAGCGTACTCCGGGAAGGCCAGCGCATGAACCCCAACCATCCCATTCTGCAGAACAACCTGGGCTACCTGCTGCTGGAACGGGATCCTGCGAACCTGAGTGAGGCTTCGGCTCTCATCCAGTCGGCCTACGATCAGAACCCTTCCAACCCAAGCGTGGTGGATAGCTGGGGCTGGGCGCTCTTCAAGCTGGGGCGGTTCAAGGAAGCCGAAGCCATGCTGCGCAAAGCCTCGGAATTGGCCCCTTTCAGCCCCGAAGCCCGACGCCATTGGGGAGAGGCGCTGATCGCCGTGGGGCGGCCCCAGGAGGCCTTGGAGCAGTGGGAACGGGCCTTGGCCTATGCGTTCCCCGAGCGCAAAGCCCTGGAGATCAAGGCGAGAGAACTGCGCGCCAGCCTCGCCAAGCAACGCAAAGAGCCCACCCCCGGCCCTGAAGCCGCGCCCGAACCGGCCCCGGAACCCGACGAGGAGACTCCATGATCCTGCTGCTCCTGCCGCCCGCCCAGGAAAGCCCCGCGCCACCTCCTGCGCCGGCGCCGCTGCGCGCCCAGTACACCTGGGGCTACGCGGGCGATGATGGCGAAGGAAAGGGCACCCTGAACCTGCTCCTTGAACCCGCCACGGGAAGGGTGGTGCTGGAGATTCACGGGGTGGGCGAACGGTTGGTGCTGCTCACCGGCAACCGCGCCAGCGGGTACCGAGTGCAGATTCCTCGCCAGCAGATCGATGCCACCGCCGCCGATCTCAAGGGCCTGCCCCTGCCTTTCCTTTCCAGAGTCGGTTCCGTGGAAGCCCTTCATCGGCTGCTCACCACCGGCGAAGCCCAAGGCCTGCGCGTCACCCGCAAGGACGGGAAAGGTCCCGTGAAGATGCGCTTTGACGGCAAGGACGACAAAGGCAACGATTTTACGGTCTGGCTCGACCGCACCCGGTGGGAAACGCTGCCGGATCAACCTTGAAACACGATTGGCTGGAAATGCCCATGAGGTCTGCGTGAGAACGGTCTTCATCTATCTTGGAATCGCCACCCTCGGCTGCGTGCTCTATCACGTGGGACAGAAGTTCCTGCCGAAAAACATCAACCCCATGATGATCCTCGTCGCCACCTACACCACGGCGGGATTGCTATCCCTGGCCCTGATGCCCTTCTTCAAATCCACGGATCCCACGGTGTCCTTCAAGCATGCTTTCGGCTGGCCTGTCCTGGTGGTGGGGCTGGGCGTGCTGCTCATCGAAGGCGGTTTCCTGCTGGCCTACCGTGGCGGCGGTTCGCTGCAGTGGTCCGGCGTGCTGGTCAACGGCCTCGCAGCGGCGATCCTCATCCCCGTCGCCATCGTGCTCTTCCGGGAAGAAGTCTCGTACACCCGTCTGTTGGGCGTGCTCGTGACCCTGGGCGGCATGGCGTTGATCGGGTGGAAATAAGGCCCCTAGTTCATTCGCAGGCTTAGATCCGCCGCCAGGGCGCTGTGGGTGAGGGCGCCCACGCTGAGAAAATCCACGCCGGTTTCGGCCACGTTGCGGGCGCGCTCCAGATTCAGGTTGCCGCTGGCTTCCAAAAAGACGCGGCGACCGCTCGCCTCGCGCAATGCCACGGCCTGCGCCATGGTCGCCAGATCCATGTTGTCCAGCAGAACGCCATCCACCTCCGCCAGCGCCAGACATTGCCGCACCTGATCCAGGGTTTCGGCTTCCACTTCGATCTTCACCAGGTTGGGCGATACGTGACGGGCGGCCCGCACCGCGGCCTCAATGCTGCCTGCGGCCGCGATGTGGTTCTCCTTGATGAGCACGCCATCGCCCAGGGTCAGGCGATGGTTGAATCCACCGCCGCAGCGCACGGCGTACTTTTCCAGGAGCTTGAGGCCGGGCGTGGTCTTGCGGGTATCGAGGATGCGCGCTCCGGTGCCTTCCACCGCTTCCACGAAGGCCCGCGTGAGGGTGGCCGTGCCCGAAAGGCGCTGTAGCAGGTTCAGCATCACCCGCTCGGCCATGAGGATGCCGTGGCTCGATCCTTCTACCCGCAGCACCTCCGTGCCCTTGCCCACCTTCTTGCCATCCTGCGAAAGCCGCGTCACCTGCAGCGAAGGATCCACGAGTCGGAACACTTCCACCCCGACCTCCAGGCCCGCCAGCACCAGATCGGCCTTGGCCACCACCCGCGCGAGCATGGGCCGCGCAGGCACCGAGGCCGTGGTCCAGTCCTGGGTGCCCCAATCCTCCCTCAGCCAGTGCTGAAGGGACTCCAGATAGTGAAGGGGATGGGGAGGATGGAACATGAACGCCTCGCTGACTTATTAGAGCGCGAAGGCTGCGGAGAAAGAAGATTCACGGCTGCACGGCCATGAAAAACAGGATGGAAGCGGAATGGGCTGTGCGTTCAGCGGCGTGAAGGTGCTTGGCGTTCCATCCTGCTTATCGGTTGAAAGTTTCCTCAGGGATTGACTACCGCAGTCCCCAGGGGCGTGGGTTCACCGAAAAGGAAGCCTTGGCCCCAGGGTACGTCGGCGTCAAGGATCGCTTGCAGTTCTTCGCGGGTTTCGATGCCTTCGGCGATGTAGCCCACCCCCATGCGCGAGGCAAACACCGAAAGGGCGTTGAGCAGAGCGGCCTGGTACGGGCGGCGGTGGGCCTGATGCACCAGGGAGCGATCCACCTTGATGAAATCGGGCGCCAGCCGTGCCATGTGGGCCAGACTCGCCACGCCATTGCCGAGATCGTCCACGGCGATGCGCAGTTCCATGCGCCGGAGCCGCTGGGCGTGAACTTCGAGATCATCCAGGCTGAGGCTGCCGAACTCCTCTGTGATCTCCAGCACGATGCGATGGGGCGGAATGGAAAGATCCCAGAGCCAGGGCCGGAGCTTCTGCCAGAACATGGGCGAGGCGAGGGTGAGGGGGTGCAGGTTGATGAAAAGCAGGCGATCCGAAATGGGCGTTTCCGCTAGGCTTTCGAACACGGCCCCCACGCAAAGCAGATCGAGTTCCACGCGGTGAGCCGATGAAAGGGTGACGTCGTCCAGCAGATGGCCCACGGTGCGCATCCTTCCGTCATCGCCTTCGAAGCGGGTGAGCAGTTCCGTGGCGACCTGGTGGCCCGATTTCAATTCCAGGATCGAGTGCGTGTAGGTCAAGGCTCGGCGGCGGCCCTGGAGAATGTCATGGAGGATGGAAGCGCTCATGGATGCCTGGAGAAAGAGGCCTGGAAAGCCCCCGTTTCATCTTGACCGATCCCGAGGCTGCCTGCGTGAAAAGATGCGCGGTGCATAGAACAGGGCGAGGGAGATTTCCCCTGAACGACAACTGTTTCGATGCACGAAGGCGGCCTTCCTGGAAAACTGAAGGCAGGAGAGGCCCATGGGTTGGAACGTGGTGGTGGGAGCAGGTCGCACGGGACTGGCGGTGGTAACGCATCTGGTGAAGTCGGGCCAATCGGTCATCCTCACCGACCGCAAGGCCGATCCTGATGGGGCCACCGTGGCCCATCTTGCGAAGCTGGGCGTATTGGGCGTATGGGGCGATCACCCCTTGACGCTGCTGGAGGATTGCGACGAAGTCATCCTGAGCCCCGGCGTGCCTGCCCGCCTGCCTTTCGCGGAGGAAGCCCGTCAGCGGGGCATTTCCGTCATCGGCGAACTGGAACTGGCCCACCGCGTGCTGCGGGCGCGGGGAGACGGTTCCGTGGTGCTGGCCATCACGGGCACCAACGGCAAAAGCACCACCACGGATCTTACGGCCCACCTGCTGAAAGCTGCGGGTTTGCCTGCCATTCCGTGCGGCAACCTGGGTACGCCCCTCCTCGAAGCCCTGCAGGAAGCCGCTCCAGATACGCGCTTCGCTTTGGAATGCTCCAGCTACCAACTGGAGACCGTCCGGGACTTCCGTGCCGAGGCCGCGGCCCTGCTCAATCTCACGCCGGATCACTTGGCGCGGCATGGCAACCTGGAAGCCTACCTGGAAGCCAAGCTGCGGGTCTTCCAGCATCAAGGCCCCGAAAACCTGCGTCTGACGCCCCTTTCCGAAAGTTTCGCCGATCATGCGCCGGGGCAGGGAAGGGATGCGCGTTTCGGCTGGAGCGAGCCGCCCGGAGAGGGCGCCTGGTGCGATGACGCAGGAATGCTGCATCTGCGAGATGTTCAAGGTCGGAATCATCCTCTGATTTCCAGAAAAGAACTGCGCATCCCCGGTGACCACAACGTGGAGAATGCGCTGGTGGCGGCCTTCCTGGCCCATCATGGCGGCGCAGATCTGGAATCGCTGCGCCAGGGACTGCGCACCTATCCCGGTCTGGCTCACCGCATGGTGCTATGCGCAGAGCGTGGTGGGGTGAAGATCTACAACGATTCGAAAGGCACCAACGTGGATGCCACCCTCACCGCCATCCGCGCCTTACCGGGCCCGCTGGTGCTGCTGCTGGGCGGGGAGGACAAGGGCAGCAGCTACGAGCCATTGCGGTTCGCGCTTGAAGGGAAGCTGCGCCATCTGGTGTTCCTGGGCGATGCCATTCCCATGCTGGAGCGGGATCTGGGAGATCTGCCGCACCATTCCATCTGGGCCTTCGACGAGGCTGTGGCGCAGGCCCTCGCCCTGGCTCTACCCGGCGATCAGGTGCTGCTGAGCCCTGCCTGCGCCAGTTTCGATCAGTTCAAGAACTTCGAGCAGCGAGGCGAGCATTTCGAGGAACTCGTAAGGGAGAAAAAAATCACCACGGAGGACACGGAGTAAAAGAACGAAGAAAGGCAGGGAGGAAAAGCAGGGGCATGCTGGGCTGGCTTTCGTTTTTCATCCTGCCTATCCTGTCCATCCTGTTGTTTCCTGTTCCCTGTGAACAGCCTGTTCCAGGGCCAGCGTGAGCGCCAGGCAATCGGCGACGCCGCCCATGGTGAGGTTTCGGGCACGGTAGTCATCGTCGAGGTCCTGTAGCCAGCCTAGGTAGTTCTGGCGGGATTCCAGCAGGAGCTGCAGCTCCAGACCATCGGCGCGAAGCCTCGCCAGGCCTGCATCTCCCCCGCGCTTGAGGGTGGTGGTGTCCTCCACGTGCTGCATGAGCAGGGCCATGAGATAGTGTCGGGCCTCTGTCTTCGGCCACTGTTCCTCGCGCACGGCGCGGTAGCCAGGCCAGGCGATCTCGAAAAGGGTCGGCAGTCCGGCTTCGGCCTCGCGTCGGATGCCTTCGCCCTGGGGACGGCGGGCAGAGCGCTGGAAGCAGGCGCGAGCCAGGCGGGCCAGGGTTTCACGGGTGGCCGGAAGGGCGCCGCCGGTCGGCAGGGCCGCCAGCAGGAGGAGCCCCGAAAGGAAGAGATAGCCTTTGTGGGCGTTGGCGCCGATGGCGTCGAACATGCGGCCTTCCGCTTGTTGACCGTAGGTCATGGCCTGCGTCAAATCACCCTGACAACCTTGCAGTTCCTCGTAGTAGCGCAGCAGCAGCGCGATGGAACGCTCCATGGACTCCATGGAAAGATCGGGATGGGAGCCGTTGTTGCGCCCATCCACGAGACCGGGCTTGGGCGTGAGATGCAATTCCTGTCGGGCCCCTTCCACCAAGGCATGGGGCAGCTTTTCTAGACTGAGCGTCGATGGCAGAGGATCGCCCAGCAGCTTCGCCAAAGCGGCTTGGAGTTCCAAGGCACTATGTCGCTGCAGGCGAATGCACTCCCCGGCAGGTTGGTCGCAACATAGGCACAGCCGGGGTTTGGCCTCCATGGCGCGGCGGTCGAGTTGGTGGCCATCCAGGGCGTACACGTCCAGGTCCAGCAGGCGATGGCTTGGATGAGCCGTTTCGAAGGTCATGGCCATGGCCTTGGCTTCGCGGGGAGGCAAGGCGGAAACGGCCATGCCGCAGGGACCAAGGATATCGCTGAACCGGAGAACGGGACCATGCACCAGCTTTCCCGCAAGGGCGCTCCACGTGCGATCCATGAGCAGGGCGAGGCCGGGTGGACGCTTGGAGGCGCCGGGGACGTTGCCGCCCAGAACGATCAGGCTCTGGAAACCCGCAGCACGAGCGGTCTCCAGGGCCTGCTGGATCGTCTGCTGGCGGCGCTCTCGCGCGTCGAGCAGCCGACCTTGAAGCTCGGCGCTATTCCTTGACGCGGCGAACGACATCGATGATGGAGCCATCGCGGTATTCGATGAGGGCGACGATATCGTCCTCGAATTCGACGGGGCGAGGCTTTCCGGTGATGCGGGTGATCTCCTCATGGAACTGGTGAATGTCCTTCACGGGCAGATTGCGCCGCCGCAGTTCCTTCTTCAGATCCTCGTGCTTGTCGGCCACGCAGATGCCGCGCTCGGTGACGATGACATCCACGGTTTCGCCAGGGGTGGTCACGGTAGTGACGGAATCCCGAACGATGGGCAGGCGGCCGCGCATGGAAGGCGCCACCACGATGGCGAGCTTGGCGCCAGCGGCCACGTCGCAGTGGCCGCCGGTGTTGTGCAGCAGGTAGCCGCTGGACTCGGTGTTGACGTTCACGTTGAAGTTCACGTCCACTTCCGTAGCCCCCAGTATCACGGCGTCGAGCATGTTGGCCACGCAGCCGCGGTTGAAGGGGCTGGCATAGAGATCGGCGCTGATCTCGCGGTGCCCGGCGTTCTTGCGAATGGATTCCACCGCTCGCAGATCGAAGCACTGCACATCGAAGAGGGTCTCGAAAAAGCCCGCTTCCAGCATGTCCACGAAATAGCCGGTGATGCCGCCGCAGCCGAAGCTGCCCTTGATCTTGCCTTCGCTCATCTTGCGGCGAACGTTGTCAGCCACGGCCAGGGACGTGCCGCCGGAGCCCGTCTGGAAGGAAAACCCGTCCTTCAACAGGCCAGAGGCTTCGATTACCTCGGAGGCGTACTTGGCGATGAGCAGGCCCGCAGGATCGCGGGTGATGCGGGTGGTAGTGGAAACGATCTTCTTGGGATCGCCCAGGGATTCGATCTGCACCACGTAGTCCACGTCGCTCTGGGAGATGCTGATGGGCGCGGCAGGAAAGGGCACCAGGTTGTCGGTGACGGCGATGACCTTCTTGGCGTAGCGGGCATCGGTGTAGGCATAGCCCAGGGAGCCGCAGGCCGAGGGCCCTAGCACGCCGTTCATGTTGCCGGTGAGATCGCAGCAGGGCGCGGCGATGAAGGCCGCATCCACTTCCACTTCCCCGGTCACCAGCGAGCGCGCGCGACCGCCGTGACTGCGCACGATGATGTCGCACTTGAGTTCGCCCTTGCTCACCAGTTCGCCGATGAGGCCGTTGACGCCGGTTTCGATGCGGGTGATGACGCCTTTTCGGATGTAGGGAATGATTTCGGCGTGGACCGCATGCACGGAGCTGGCGGCGATGCCCATGTCCTTGAGGCCCATGGCGTCCAGTTCCTTCACCAGCAGGTTCAGCAGCAGGTCGCCGTTGCGCAGATGGTGATGGGTGGAGATGTTCATGCCGTCGCGCAATTCGCACTTTTCGAGCGCAGCCCGGAGCGAGGGCAGCAGCTTGCTATCGCCGGGGTGGCGGCGCACCAGTGGGCGGGTGGCTCGCAGCACTTCGGGCTTCTTGCTCCAGGGATCCATGTAGGGATCGAGAATGCGGCCCCGCCACTGGTCGGGAATCTCGCGGCCCAGGCTATTTCTGGCCATGGATCACCTCGTCGGAAAGATCGTAGTCGATGAGCCCGAAGGCGATGGCCGTGCGCAGCGTGCGAGCGGCGCGGGTCACCACGGGGGCGTCCACCATCTTGCCCCGCAGCGAAATGACGCCCGTGCCCATTTCCCGGGCGCGCTTGATGGCTTCCACCACGTCCACGGCATTCTGGATTTCGTCGGCGGTGGGACGGAAGACATCGTGTACCACTTCGATCTGGCGCGGGTTCACCAGGGACTTGCCGGTGAAACCCAACCGCTTGATGAGCGTGGTTTCCGAGCGCAACGCCTCCATGTCGTTCACGTCGGAGAAGATGGTATCGATGGCCTGCACGCCAGCGGCCTTGGCGGCCCACACCACACGGGTGCGTGCGGAGAAAAGCTCTTCGCCGCTCTTGGTGCGGTCGATTTCCATGGAGGCCGTGTAATCTTCCGCACCGAACGCGAGGGCCACGATGCGGGATGACGCCTTGGCCACTTCCACGCAGTTCAGCACGCCCTGGGCGCTTTCGATGGAGGGAATGATGGTGAAGTGGCCGATGTCCAGGCCCAGCATTTCTTCCTGCTCCGTGAGCATGGTGTCCAGGCGCTCGACGATCTCGGGATGCTCGGCCTTGGGCAAACGAATGCCACTGGGCAGCGCGGGCAGGATTTCCCGCAGATCGTCCTCGGCGTAGGGCGAATCCAGGGGGTTGATGCGAACGAACATCTCCTTGTCGCGGTTGGGATGAAAGCGCAGGAAATTCCGCGCCAGGAGCCGGGCGGCGTCCTTTTCCTGGAGGGGAACGGCATCTTCGAGATCGATGAGCACGCCATCGGCTTCGAAGACCGGGATGTTCTGAAGCATGCCCGGCATGTTGCCCGGCACGTAGAGCAGCGAGCGGCGCAGTCTCATGGCAGATCCTCGCGGATGACCAGCGCATCGACGCCGCTCTGGGGGGAGAACTGGCGCTCGATGCCGGTGACGTTGTATTCCGCCAGCACGATTTCACAGGAAGCAAAGACTTCGGCTTCCACCAGGCGGCCACCCACCACTTCGCCGCTGGACTTGGAGCCCAGGACGTAGAGCCGGGCGCTCAGCTCGCCCTTGTCGTCGGGCAGCAGGTTGCCTTCAAGGCTCAGCAGCTCCAGCGGTCCTTCCACCTTGTGGGTCTTGAGGCGTGCGCCGCTGATGGGCAGATGCGCGCCCGCCTGGATATCCACGAATTCCACCATGCGGATGGAACCCACCGCCGACACCAGCGAGGCGAAAGGCGCCTTCATGCCGCGGGTGAATTCCACCAAGGATTCCGATATACGGGCACCGGGCTCCAGACGCAGGATGAAGCGGCGGCCGATCTGACATTCTCGATAGCTGAGGTTCTTCACGATTCACTCCTGATGAGCGCGTTGGATGGCCGTTTCGACGCGGGCGGAAAGGGCGTAGTCCAGGGCGCCTCGGTCCGAAATGTGGATGCGGCCCGTGGTGACGCCGAGTCGCGCGAGGGTGGCTTCCACCTGCTCGCGGATCAGCGGCTCGAACTGCTTGCGAACGGTGGATTCGATGAGGATTTCCAGGGAATCCGAAGGCTCCACGGTGATCATGGCGTCGCTGGATTGCATGGTGCCAGCGGTGGCCTTATGTCGGATGGTCATGGTGTTGCCTCCTGGGAGGTGCGTAGGCGTTCAACGATGGGGCGACCTTGCGGGGAAGCCAGGAAACGCAAGGTGGTGGGCGGAACCAGGGATTCCAACGCGGAAAAATCGCCCCGAAGCAGGGCTTTCCGCACGCGGGTGGCGCTGATGGCGCCGCCGCTGGCCTCGATCCGGGGGATTTCCACCCAATGGATGGCGTGCTCCGCGAGGATCTCGGACATCCTCCGATTGTAAGCGGCGGTGGTGGGGCAGTGGGGCTCCTGGCCTACGTATCTGGTCACAACCTGGAAAGGCGGAGCCAGTCGCTGGGCAAAGAGCCGCAAATCCAAATCCATTTGCAGCCGCGAGGCCTCCTCCAACCGCTTGAGGAAGTACGACGGGAAGGTGCCCGCGCTCACGGCGTAGCGGGAGGTGTCCAGCACCGTGACATTGGGCAGATGGGCGGTGCCTTCCCTTACAAGGGCTTCGCGCACGGCAAAGGGGAACACCGAGCGGTCTTCGCGCACCACGAAAAGGTAGAGCTGATCGCAGCGGTGGGCGGCCTCTTCCACCAGATGCTGGTGCCCCAGCGTGAAGGGGTTGGCATTGAGGACGATGGCGCCGTTGCGGCCGGGTTTCATCTCGCGGGCATGATCGGCCAGGTAGGCTTCCAGACCGGGGCCATGCTCCAGCAGTGCCACGGCGCCCTGGGCCACCAGCAGGCGAAAGTTCATGGCCTGGAAACTGGGCGCTGCCTGGGGCGTGGTGTAGATGAACACCGTGTCGTGGCCTGCGCGCCGAGCCGAGGCGAGCAGTTGCGTGATGAGGTCGCCCAGGGCCGAGGTGCCCTGGTGCTCCGGCTCCAGAGCGAGCATCTTGAGCACGTAGCCTTGCCGCGCCCCACAGCCGATCAGGCGGTCGTGCTCGTACAGACCGACGAGGTCATCGAGATCGGGCTCGAAGCGAAGGCCCTGGGATTCAACGAGGGCGCGGGCTTCGCGCCATAGCGCAGGATCGATCACGCCAGTCCGCGCTCCCGCAGCAGCGCTTCCACCGGTGCCACATCCTGGGGCACATCCACTCCTAGGCTTAAGTACGGCGTGTGCGCCACGCCGATGGCGATGCCCGCCGCCAGGGCACGCAGCTGCTCCAGCATTTCGCATTGTTCGAGGGGATGCGGGGGTAGCTTCGTGAAGGCTTGGAGGGTGGCAGGGCGATAGGCGTAGAGGCCCAGATGCCGCTGGAAGAGCGCAAGCTGTTCGGCCTTCATCCAGGGGCGGAAATCCGGCTCGAACACCGTGCTATTGCGGAGGTAGGGAATGGGGCTGCGGCTGAAATACAGAGCGCGGCTGCGATCGTCGGTGACCACTTTCACGGCGTTGGGGTTGAAGAGCTCGTCGGCGTTGGCGAAGGGACAGGCCGCCGTGCCCATGGGCAGATCGGGCTGATCGGCCATGAGCTTCACCACACCCGCGATGGTGTCGGGGTGCATGGCGGGCTCGTCGCCCTGGATGTTCAGCACCACGTCGAAAGCCTCGCCCAGCTTGGCCAGGGCCGCCGCCACGCGGTCGGTGCCCGAAGGCAGGGCCGGATCGGTGATGATGACTTCGCCATCAAATTCGTTCACGGCGCTGACGATGCGTTCGTCATCGGTGGCCACCACCACCCGCGTCACGCCTTCAGCGCGGCGAGCGGCTTCCCAGACCCACTGGATCATGGGCTTGCCGGCAATGGAAGCCAGAGGCTTGCCCGGAAAGCGCGAGGCGGCAAAACGGCTGGGAAGCACGGCAAGAGTGCGCATGGCGCTTCTCCTCCTTCAAGGTCGCTTCCCATCATACCCGTGGGAAGGCCTGCCCTTGCGGGACGGAGGAGAGAGCCCTTGGCCGCGCTGGAAATTCGGCGCGTTTTTGACTATTTCAGCAAGGCATAGACCATGAAGGCGGCCAGGGCAAGGCCCGTGGCCACGGCCACCAGGCCGAACACGCGGGAAGCGAATTCCCAGCCCAGGGACGTGGGGGTGTCCACCAGATGCGCTTCCGTGACACCTTCGGCTTCGTAGCGCTTCAACAGATCCGCGCGCTCCTCCACCATCTCCTCGTGGGAGATGCGACCGTTGAAGATGACCGTATCCATGGGGAACTTCTCAGGGCGGAAGTGCGTGTTGAAGAAGTGGACCGTGAAGATGAACCCGGTGGCCAGGAGCGCCTCGTCGGAGTGGATGATGGTGGCGAGGTTGAAGACCCAGCCCGGCAGGAATCGTGCGAAGAAGCTGGGGAACCACAGCATCAATCCGCTCAGCCCGATGGCCAGCATGCCCCAGAACACCGCCATGAAATCGAACTTCTCCCAATAGGTCCAGCGATCGAAGGAAGGCTTGGGTCCCTTGAAGAAGAACCAGCGGAACATGGCCTTGAGATCGCGCCAATCCCGGAGATTGGGGAAGAGCGAATCGGGGCCCAGCAGGCGCCGAATGGCGCCGCGCAGCCCGTCCTTGGGGGCGAAGAGGAACTTGGCGCTCATGGCGAGGGCGACGGCGAAATAGCCGAAGGTGACCAAGGCCGCCGCGTGATGGAGGAACCGTGCACGATCGGCGCCGCCGATGAAGCCCAGCAAGGCGCGTCCCCAGCCGGTACCGCTGAACTTCAGGGGCAGTCCCGTGAGGGAAAGGGTGAGGAAGCTGACCACCACCACCACGTGCATCACGATGTGCTTGGTTTCGAAGCGCCGGTAGGTGCGCCGCTTGGCGGTGCCCGCCGCCGCTTCCGCGTGGGGGGCTTCGTTGGCCTTGCGATGGCGGTCCACGAAGGAGCGGATCGCCCACAGGATGGAGTGGATCCAGAAGAAGAGGAAGGTGCCCGCCAGCAGCCCGGTCATGGCGATGCGCGTCCAATAGAGCGCCGGATGCTTGGCTCGATTGTGGTCTTCTGCGTGGGGGAGGAAGCGCGTGAAGCGCACACCCGCGCTCGGATGGCACTGGCGGCAGGTCTTCACCAGTCCGGCGGGATGCACGGAGGATTTCGGGTCATCGGCCTTGCGAACGCCGTGGGAGCCGTGGCAATCCGCGCACCCGGCGACCTTTTCAGGAAAGCCCAGGCGCACGTTCTTGCCGTGGAAGCCGTCGAAGAAGGATTCCGCAGCGATGGGCGTGCGGCGATGGCGCGCCATCATGGCGCTGTCGCCGTGGCATTTCAGGCAGGCCCGCGTGTGGAAATCCCGGCCCTTGG
>JAJTBC010000228.1 GCA_021287085.1 Bacillota bacterium
GTGGCCGATCTGCGGGTGGCCGAAGGCGACTGGAAGAACGCCCTGGCCCTCTACCCCGCCCAGCCCCGCCAAAGCCAGCGCGGTTGGGTCGCCCTCATGCGCGCCACCTGCCAAATCCGACTCGGCCAGAAAGAAGCCGCCCGCGCCACCCTTCAAGCCGCCAAGGATGAAGCCAGCTTCAAGGCTGAGCGGGAACGGCTCGCGGCGGACGTGAAGTAGGCCCCAAAGCCCATCAAGAGATGTATTCCCAGGTTCCAATGGTCAGCGGTTCGCTCCGAGTGAACCGCCCATCTGCTTCCATCCTTCTTCCGCCGCCTGCCTCCATGCTTCCGGCGGCAGGGCCGCTTCGTCCTGGGATTGGGTCTTGAAACGGCGATGCATCCAGAACCAGCGGGCGGGGTCGCGGCGGGCTTCGGCTTCGATGCTCCAGGTCATCCACTGGGTGGCGATCCAGGCGTCGCGCTCGGCGTGGCCGCTGGCGGGAGCGGTGAACGCGGGATGCACCACCACCGTGAGCGAGCCATCGCGGTTCACGCGGTTGAAGATGGGCACCACGGGCAGGCCGTATTTCGCAGCCAGCACGCCTGCGGTGGGATGGGTGGAGGCCCAGCGGCCGAAAAACCGGGTAAACACGCCCCCCAGGTGGGCGTTCTGATCCAGCAGGAATCCCACGGCCTTGCCTTCGCGGAACACCTTGAGGGTGCCGCGCATGGCCCCTTCCTTGGCGATGACGGTGTTGCCGAAGCGGCCCCGCAGCGCGCGCAGGTAGGGTTCCAGCAGCGGGTTGTCCAGCGCGCGGCCGATCACCGCCAGGGTGCGCCCCTCCAGGCTCAGGGCCAGGGCCATCAGTTCCCAGTTGCCGAAATGGCCCGTGAGGCCGATGAAGCCCTTGCCTGCGGCCGCCGCCTGATCGAAATGCTCCAGGCCCTCGAAGTTCACCAGGCGGCGGATCTGGGCTTCCTTCATGCGCAGCATCCGCACGGTGCCGAAGAGCAGGGCCCCGAAATGGGCGAAACATTGCCGGGCCACCACGCGGATTTCCGCCTCCGAAAGCCCCAGATCCGAGGCGCGCAGGTTCTCCCGCACCACGCGCCGATGGCGGGAATCCACCAGATGATAGACGCGCCCCGTGAAGCGCCCGATCTCCACCACTGCCCGCCACGGCAGCAGCCCGATCAGTGCTTCCGCCCCGCGGAAAAGGGCGTATTCCAGTCGATGGCGCAAGGTGGGAGCGGGCGTGTCCATGGAAGGCTCAGAGTAGCGCAGGGAGGAGGAGGGCTGAAGCCGCCAGCGAATCCTCGCGGCCTTAGCCGCACCCGCTGCAGCCACCGCAGTCGTCGTCCTCCGGTTCGGGCTCCGGGGCGCTGGGAAGGTTCTGAAGGGCCAGCACCACCTGACGCAATTCCCCAAGGCAGCATGTGCCTTGGGGATTCAATTCCCCACAGCGACATTCTCCGGCGCGGACCTTGCCCATCACGTCGATGATGGCGGAGACGGAGCCTTTGGCCTTCCATTCCGCCTCCAGGCTTTCGATGCTATGGCCGAAGCAATGGCAGATGGGGCGCGGGGCTTGGCTCTCCTTGAGCCCCAGGCGCACCGAGAGTTGGTCCTTGAACACGGCCGTGCCCAGGGGCGCGTAGTAGGCGACGGCGCACTGGGGATTCGCGCAGAATCGGATCTCGCCGAAACCCAAGGTGGCCAGGGCTTCGGGCGCGATGAAGCGCTCCACCGTGGACCGTGCCACGCCGTTGCCCAGGGCGCCGCAGCGAGGACAGGCCAGCCGGCCCGAGGAGCAGCCGCAAGGGCCATCGTGAGGATGATCGTCGTGCATCATTTACATTTTCCTTTCCGAAAGCACTTCCACGCGCTCCAGGCGCGCGCCGGGCTCCAGCGCGTCCAGCAAGGGCAGCGCGCGATCGGGATCCTCCACCTCGCCCACCCGCGTGTAGCGGCCCGTGAGATGGGGCGTGGCGTTGGTGGTGATGAAGAACTGGCAGCCGCCGGTGTCCTTGCCGCTGAGGACCATACCGCTGAGGGCCATACCCACGCTGCCGGGACCGTAGAAATGCAGGCTGTTCTCGCAGCGCACGGTGTAGCCGGGCCCGCCGTCCATGGTGTCCACGGGACTGCCCATCTGCACCACGAAATCCGGCACCACCCGCGGCGCGCGGCGCTGGTTGAAGAAACCCAGGCGGGCCAGCCGCACCAGGTTCGCCACGTTCATGGGGGCGTTGGCGGCATCCAGCTTCAACGTCACCGTACGCGAACCCGCGAAGGTGAGGCGCAGGCGCAGGGGCTTGCTTTCGGCCAGCAGCCGTGCGGCTTCCTTGAGCAGAACGCGATCCTCGTACGTGGGCTTGGGCGTCTCGGGCCAAGGAGTGGCCGGGGCCAATCGGCGGAGCTGCCTCCAGGCATCCAACCGCGCCGTCCAGCAGGGATGCTTCAAGAAGCGCGTCAACAGAGCCTTCCGCGCCGCTTCGGGCATCTTCCATTTCTCCAGGGAAGCCAGAAGCATCTGCACGCCGTCGTACTCGTCCACCTTCCAAAGCCTTGCCACCAGGACCTCCAGATCCGCAGGGGCCTCCTTCAGATCCTCCAGGGCGGCAGCTCGCGCCAGGGCGTCCTCGCCTCGAAGGTAGCGTTGGCGCGCCGTCTGCGCCTCCGCTTCGCTGCGGTGGCGGCGCAGCATCTCCAGTTCCTGAGCGGCATAAGCACCACCCCGAAGGGGCGGCAACGCGGCATCAGGATTGCGCGGCTGCCGAGCCAAGGCCCCCAGGGCGATCTGGGTGAAAAGCGGCGGGAGATCCGGTCGTCGAGCCAGCTCTGAAAGGGCCGGAACCCAGTCGTGATCGCGATCTTCCGGCAAATTCTCCACCAGGCGCTGCGCCAACCCCACGGTCCAGGGATCCCAGGT
>JAJTBC010000089.1 GCA_021287085.1 Bacillota bacterium
CCAGCTCGTTCTCCAGGGCCAGGTAGGTGTTGGCGAGGGTCTGGGCCTCCACGCCCTGGGTGCTGTCCACCACCAGCACGGCCCCTTCGCAGGCCGCGAGGCTGCGGCTCACTTCGTACGTGAAATCCACGTGACCGGGGGTATCGATGAGGTTCAGCGTGTAGGTTTGGCCATCCTGAGCCAAATATTTCAGCGTCACCGCGTGGGCTTTGATCGTGATGCCCCGTTCGCGCTACAGCTCCCTGTCATCCCGGATCTGAGCCTGCATCTCCCGCTGGCTGATGGTATGGGTCAGCTCCAGCAGTCGGTCCGCCAGAGTGGACTTGCCGTGGTCGATGTGGGCGATGATGGAGAAATTGCGGATGCGTTGGGGATCGGTCACGAATACCTCGAACCTTGATTCTATCGGAGAGGCCCGGGAAGGGCATGGGAGGGGGTACCCTCGGGTGGCGATTCGGAGCCCTAAGTTGAGTTGGATTTTTTCCCGCGGAGGATAGGCTGGAAGGGGTAATCTAGGGCGATGGAGCCACTCCGTTGACGGAAGACATGCAGGAACAGGGACGTATCCTCCTGGTGGATGATCTGGCGCTCTTCCGGCGCATGCTGCCCATGCGTCTTGGGGCGTTGGGCCGCCGGGTGGACTCGGTATCCAACGCTGAAGAAGCCCGCAGCTACTTGGCTCAAGAGCGTCCTGAGCTGATCCTGCTGGACGTGATCATGCCGGGACTGGGAGGCTTCGAATACTGCAAAGAACTGAAGGCTGAAGCTGCCACGGCCAGTATTCCGGTGGTGATGCTGACGGATCTCAAAGCCAATGCCCTGGATCGCAGCCTGGAGGTTGGCGCCGACGACTACATGCCCAAGCGCGTGGACGACGCCGTGCTGCGTATTCGTGTTCATCTGCATCTGCGCCTCGGACATCTTCGCCAACAAGCCCAACAGGCCACTGTGCTGCTGGAAGGAGCTTCCATCCTGCTCGCCTCCACCTCGGTGAGCATCCGTGCGCAACTAGCCGGCCAACTGGGCCAGGAAGGCCATACGCTGCGAACCCACGGTTCCCTGGAAGGCCTTGCCCAAGCCGTCCAGCCCCAGGATCGACTGCTCATCGTGGATATGGATCTGGGCCAGGACAAGCTCCACGATGCATTGGGCGAGCTTCGCATGAACGAGGCCACCGCGAACCTACCGGTTCTCCTGCTCGGCAGCAAGGAGCAGCTCGACCATCTCACAGCTCTGGAGTTCATGGTGGACGATGTGGTGTGGAAGCCTCTGGCGGCCCAGGTGAACCGCCATCGACTGCGCTATCTGATCGAACTGGGGCTCCGCACCTTCGGTCCCGCTTGACGACCGTGAAGCATCTCGCCTGCCTGATAGGGGGCACCCTCACGGCCACGGCTTTGGCAGGCACGTACGAAGGTCGCATCGTGGATGCCCACGGCCCCCTCCAAGGCGTGCGCGTCTACCCGGATCGTGGCCCTCGCGTGGCCGCGACCCCGCTGCCCTGGGCCCTCACGGACAAGGATGGGCGTTTCCAGCTGAAAACCGTCGAAGAAGACAAAACCCTGGTGGTGGAAAAGAGCGGCTACTTCCGGGATTTCGTTTCGACGGAGACTCTGAAGGAATCCATCGTGATGGTTCCCGCCCTGGAACATCGCGTGGAACGAGCATTGATCGTCCGACTCGATTTCCCCGATCAGAAATCGGGCACGAGCGACGAGGCCTTGAGGACGCTCCTGTTCTCCCGTCAGCCGGGCGCGGCCAGTGCCGCCAACTATCTCTATGAGGTGTCCAAAGGCAGTCTGGAACTGGAAGAAGGCGCGATGCTGCGCCTGGAGGATGACACCCATCCCTCGCCTCGCCGCGACGAGCATCGGGACGCTCTGGCGGAATGGGTGCTGAAGGAGCTTCGAGACACGGATCTGCGGGATTTCGACCGAGTGGACAACCGCACGGGCGCGCTGCATCCCGACGGCAAGCCCGATCACCTCTGGATCGTGACGCCGGGCCCAGCGCGCAACGTCACCCTGAACCCCGATCATTTATCCGCCAGCAGCTTCCTGCTGCCCCTGCCCTGGGAGCGCACCCACCGCTGGAGCGTGCTGTTCTTCGCGGAGGAAACCCCCCTGGGCAACATCGTGCACGAACTGTTTCACGGCATGGGCGAACATCGCGTGGACGATCTCTACCTGGATTGCGATCACCCCATGACCGCAGGCATCTGGGATCTCATGGATGCGGGTCAGTACCGCGGCTGGGACGCGGGCACGGGGCCATGGCAGCAGCGGTTGGGCTACTGCCCTTCCCATCCCATGGGTTGGGTTCGCGCCGAGCTTTGGTACGGGGGCCGTTTTCGGGATACCGTGAGCACCCGGATCGTGAAAGGAACCTTCTGGACCGGTTGGATCGCTCCCTTGGCCAAAGCACCCGGCGTGGATCCGCAGCGGGTTCTGATCCCGGATCCCCGTGCCAAGGGACGATTCTGGGAACTGAACGTGCGGCGACCTCTGGGCTTCGACCAGGGCCGCGTCGGAGGGCGCTGGGGCCCGGGCTACGAAGGTCTCGTGGTGGCCCACGTCGATCCGTCTCGGCTCAGCGAGGACGAACCCCTGGGCGCAGTACACATCGTCGATGCGCATCCGGACACCACGGAACCTGCCGCGCCGCGCTTTCCCTGCGGGCGCTGGCAAC
Organism: Bacillota bacterium; assembly: GCA_021287085.1. Lineage (GTDB taxonomy): Bacteria > Acidobacteriota > Holophagae > Holophagales > Holophagaceae > JAYREN01. The sequence goes on from JAJTBC010000089.1 coordinate 2,689, forward strand.
TGGATGACGCCGCCTTTTCGCTGGGGGTAGGCGGCCAACCTCACGGATCCGATGGGCCCCTCAGCTGGGACGTGCTGGAGGAAGATGCGAGCGGACGCATGAAGGTGACGCTGCGGCTCCACACGCAAAAAAGCAGGAAGAAACCATAACCATTCCTGATTTTGGGTGACATACTCGAAGCATCCTGATCCATTGCGAAAGGGGAATGCCATGGTCGCCCTGAACAGTGTTCTGGCCGTCATTCTCGGTGGAGGGCGCGGTGCGCGGCTCTATCCGCTGACCAAGACCCGTGCGAAACCGGCGGTGCCCATCGCTGGAAAGTACCGACTGATCGATATTCCCATCAGCAACTGCATCAATTCCGGCATCCTGCGGGTCCACGTGCTGACGCAGTTCAATTCCGTCTCGCTGCATCGCCATATCACCACCACGTACAACTTCGATGCCTTCCACACAGGCTGGGTGCACGTGCTGGCCGCGGAGCAGACCCTGGACAGCGGCGAATGGTACCAGGGCAC
>JAJTBC010000239.1 GCA_021287085.1 Bacillota bacterium
GAACTCTTCCTGGCCGATGCCCGTGCCAAGGGCCTGGATCAACACTCGCAATTCATTGTGGCCCAGGATCTTATCAAAACGAGCCTTCTCCACGTTCAGCACCTTGCCCTTCAGGGGCAGGATGGCTTGGGTGGCGCGATGGCGGCCCTGCTTGGCGCTACCGCCGGCGGAATCACCTTCCACCAGGTAGATTTCACAAAGGGCGGGGTCCTTTTCCTGGCAATCCGCCAACTTGCCCGGCAGGCCGCCGGAATCCAGCGCCCCTTTGCGCCGCGTCAGCTCGCGGGCCTTGCGGGCGGCTTCGCGGGCTCGGGCGGCCTCGATGGCCTTTTCCAGAATGGCCTTGGCTTCCCGGGGATTCTCCTCGAAGAAGGTGGTGAGCTTGTCGTAGACCACGGTCTGCACGATACCCTTCACCTCGCTGGAGACGAGCTTGTCCTTGGTCTGGCTGCTAAATTTGGGATCGGGCACCTTGGCGGAAATGACCGCCGTGAGGCCTTCGCGCACGTCTTCACCAGAAAGCGTGACCTTGCTGGATTTCAGCAGATTGTTCTTTTCGGCATAGGTGTTGATGACGCGGGTCATGGCGGCCCGGAAGCCCTCGAGGTGCGCACCGCCGTCGCGGTTGCGGATGTTGTTGGTGAAGCAGTAGAGGGTTTCCTGATAGCTGTCGTTCCACTGCAGGCTCACTTCCACGGTGATGTCCTGCTTGGTGTCCTCGATGTGGATGGGAGGCTTGTGGAGGGCGGTCTTGTTGCGATTGAGGTGCTCCACGAAGGCGTCGATGCCGCCGGCATTGAGGAAATCGTGGCTTTCGCCGCTGCGCTCGTCGGTGATGCGGATGTGCACGCCCTTGTTGAGGTAGCTCAGTTCGCGCAGCCGCTGGCTCAGGGTCTCGAAGGAGAAATCCAGCTTCTCGTGAAAGATCTCCGTATCGGGCTTGAAGCGCACGCGGGTGCCGCGCCGCGTGGTGCGGCCCACCACGGCCAGGGGCGCGTCGGCATGGCCTTGGCTGAAGGTCATGGCGTGTTCTTTTCCATCGCGCCAGATGGTGAGCCAGAGCTTTTCGGAAAGAGCATTCACGCAGGAAACGCCCACCCCGTGTAGGCCGCCGGAGATCTTGTACGAGTTGTCGTCGAATTTGCCGCCGGCGTGCAGCACGGTCATGATTACTTCCGCTGCGCTACGGTTCTCTTCCTTGTGCATGTCCACTGGAATGCCGCGTCCATTGTCCTCGACGGAGCAACTGCCGTCGTCATGTACGATGACGTCCACGCGGGTGCAGTAGCCCGCCAGGGCTTCGTCGATGGCGTTGTCCACCACTTCGTAGACCATGTGATGGAGCCCGCTGCCATCGTCAGTGTCGCCAATGTACATCCCAGGCCGCTTGCGCACGGCTTCCAGATCTCTCAGGACGGTGATGTTGTCAGCGGTGTAGGTGTTGGGGGTTTCCTGAGTGCGTTTCGTTTCAGACATCAAGACTCGCTTTGCTGGTTTTGGAACAAGGCCGTGCCGAATCAGTTCGGGTTGGCGAATTTCACGGGCATGAGGATGTAGCGGAAGCTCATGTCTTCGAGGCTCGGCGACATGAAGATGCCCTGGCCCACGTCATCCTTGAACTGGTAGATCACTTCGTCGCCGGGAATGCGATCCAGCAACTCGGTCAGATAGTCGATGTTAAAGGCCAACTGCAGCTCCTGCTCTTCGCCGGAGAAGTTGATGGTACCTTGGTTCACGCCTTCATCGGGGTGCTGGAAGTATACGCGCAGGTTGGGGAATTCGAAGAAGAGGCGAACGTTCTTGTTATAGTCGTCCTTCTTCAAACCCACGATGCGCAGGGTGTGCAGGAAGTCTTCGCGGTCAATGATGACGCGCTTGGGAAGCTCGGAAGGCAGCACCTTTTCGTAGGCGGGATAATTGCCCGTGACGCGTCGGGTGCTGAACTTCAGTCCCGGCTGATCCAGGAAGAGGCTGCGATCATCCCAGGAGAGGCTGATCTGGTTTTCGTCGCCGAGGGAGCTGGGAAGCAGATCCAGGGCTCGTTTGGGCACGATGAGACGGGCTTCGGTTTCCAGACCGGTGTCGAGAGGCAGTTCCACCACGGCCAATCGGAAGCCATCGGTGGACACCACGCGCAGGAAGGTGGGAGAGAGGTGCAGCAGCACGCCGGAGAGAGCTGGCTTGGTGGCGTCCTTGCTCACCGCCAGGGAGCCCAACTGAATGGCCTTGCGGAAGGCCTGGGCGGGCACTTGGACGATGGGCAGGTTGACATCGGGGCTGGGCAATTCAGGGAAGCCTTCGCCAGGTTGCACGTTGTGTTCGGAATTGAAGCCCTTGGCGCGCAGCCAAAGCCGGTTGCCGTTCTCGGGCCATTCCAGAGTCAGGAGGCCTTCGGGATAGATCCGCACGGTTTCCACGAACTTTTTGCCAGGGATCGCCGAAACACGGGAGCCTTTGCCTTCCACGGGAAGGGTGGCTTCGAAGGCCAGTTCCATGTCGGTGGCCTTCAAGGTCATTTCCTGATCCTGCACTTCCACCAGGACGTGCTGAAGGATCGGAAGCGTCACGCGACGCTCCAAGGCATGCTTGAGAATTCCCAGGGTCTTGTCCAAACGTTCTTTGGAAACCTGTACTTGAAAGTTCATTCTTTCACCCTAGATTGTTGTTGAGCAGCGTTCGGACGGTGGAAAACCAAAGCAAACCTTTATGCTACCTGGAAAAACAGTGTGGAGCTACCTGGGCTTGAGGCCTTGAATCCTGCGGATTGAGCATGAACAAGATCACTTCGAATCCCTGCCTCGAGAACCTGCGGAAAACTTGCCCCGAACCCATTGTGGAAAATACCCATAAGAGCTTATTTATCAAGAAATACTATTAAGCAGGGAATGCACTTGCCGGTGGAAATCCTGATCCTTCTGCATGCGGCTCTTGACGGAATCAATGGCGTTCATCACGGTGCTGTGATGCATGTTGTTGAAAACCCGCCCAATCTCTCCGAACGAGCTGTTGGTCAGCTCCCGCGCCAGATACATCGCCACCTGGCGTGGCAGCAGAATGGACTGCTGACGGGATTTCTTCTTGATGAGATCCAGGTAGGGCACGTTGTAGGTTTCCGCCGTCATGCGGCAGATGCGCTCCATGGAGACTCCGGCCGTGGCTTCTTCCCCGGTCTGGCCCCGGAAGGCTTCATAGGCCACCTCCAGGTTGGGTACCACCCCCAAAAAACTGCTCTGGAACACCACGCGGGTTAGCAACCCTTCCATGTCTCGAACACTACCCTTGGCTTTATGGGCAATGAAGTTAAGTACTTCTTCGGACACGGAAGGTAGATCCTTAAAGGCATCATCTTCCAATTTTTTCCGTAGAATCGCGACCCGTGTTTCAAAATCGGGAGGTTGGATATCTGCCGTCAAACCCCATTTGCATCGAGTCCTTAAACGGTCATGAAGGCCATCCAATCGCTCTGGGGGCTTATCCGAAGTAATGACAATAGTTTTTCCATGTTGAAGCAGGTATTCAAAGATATAAAAAATTTCTTCCTGGGTGCGCTCCATGCGACCAAGGGTTTGAATATCATCCAATAGAAGCACATCATTAGCTTGATATTTTTTTCGTAGCGCATCGGTATTTTTGCTATTGATAGCCATAGTGAATTCATTGAAAAAATTATCCACCTTGAGATAGGCCATTCGGAGATTGGGATGATGGGCCAACAATCCCTTGCCGATTCCGATCATGAGATGGGTTTTGCCCAGACCTGAGCCCCCATAGATGAAAAGGGGATTCATATTGAGATGAGCGCTGGACTTATCGTGATTCTGCACTACCGCATTGGCTGCAGCGAAGGCCAGCTGGCTTCCAGGACCGACCACGAAGCGGTCCAGGGTGTAGCGATCGAAGCCCTGGGGAAAAGGGGACTCCATGCCATGGGGCTCTGAGGCCACAGTGACACTCTTTTTTTTGGAGGTCGCAGCCTTGGCAGGCGCAGCCGGGGTTTCCCCTGCCACGGAAAAGGAGAGGCGCAGATGGGGCAATCCACAGTGATGGAGGGCGTCGTGGAATTCCTCGGCCAGTTGCTGCTCGATCCAAACCTTCGCCGAGGAGCTGGGGGTCTGGATCCTCAAAGTGGCGCCATCGAAGGTGGTGGGCTCGCAGGGCTCGATCCAATCCTGGAAGGTGCGTTCCGGCAATCGGCCAGCCAGGCTTTGGCGAATGGATTCCCAGAGGGCGTGTGGATCGTTGGCAAACATGGGGACACCAGAAATGAAACAACTATTCCAAGCGAAACGAGCCACGCGAGTTTCGGTGTCTCCATCGGTTCGCTTTCGGGTGGGGAAATCACTGTACCACTTCGCGTGGGGAGACGCTTGTCAAAAAGGATCACTCCACCCATCGAGGCCCAGCGGGGCGCGCCCGAGCGAACCTCCAGGGCGGGAGAACGCGGAGCTGAAGGGTCTGGTTTTTTTGAGCTTGGCGATGAAGGCCTTCGATGGTAGGCTCGAAGGTTCGCCCATTCATTGAAGATCGGGCTTTTGAGGTGGACGATGAAACGCACTTTCCAGCCCAACAACCGACGCCGCGCCAAGACCCATGGGTTCCTGAGCCGCATGAAGACCAAGAACGGCCGTCTGGTGCTCAAGCGCCGCCGGGCCAAGGGTCGCCACGTCCTCGCCCTGTAAGCTCCCGTGCGCGTGGCGGGGCGCTATCGAGTGGTCCGACGTTCGGATCACGCCGTGCCCGAATATCCGCCGCGCCCTTTGACGCCACGGGAAAGCGCGCTGGATGTGCGCATCTGGCGTTGGCCCTCCCACTCCATGCCCCTGCTCCTGGTGAATGCCTCCCGGAAGCAGGGGCATGCAGTTCTTCGCAACCGCTTTCGCCGTCGGGTGCGCATGGCCTTCCTGGATCTGCTGCGCCGTCGCCCCGTGCAGGAAGGGCTGGTGGTGTGGGTTCGACCCGCCAAAGGCTCCCGTCTTGGTTGCAATATCCCCTATGCTGAAATCGCGGACCAGCTGGAGCTGGCCCTTCGTCGCTGGAAGCCCTGATGCAAAACAAGAACCTGATGCTTTTCATCGTCCTCAGCATGGGTCTGCTGGGCATCTACTACGCCCTGACGCCCAAGCCTCAGCCCGTGCCTCCCGCAGCGGTGGCCCAGGCTTCGGCACCTTCGACGGAAGCCGCTGCTCCTGCGCCCCTTCCCGCGGCTCCTGCTGCTCCCGCCATGTCGGTTCAGCCCGTGACCGATCCCAAGGCTCTCGTTGCCTTCGAGAATGCCGAGCTGAAGCTCCAGTGGCGCAAGTCCGATGGCGCGCTCCAGCAGGTGCTCTGGAAGAAGGATGGCACCCCCTTCTTCCCTGAAGAGACGAGGGATGCGCAGGGCCACGTGATCGCGCCGGCGTTCCTGGGCATGGGCGGTGCGCCGGGCCTCAGTTTTGGCGAGCCCGAGCTGAAGGAAACCGAGGCTGATACCGCGGTGCAGTTCCGCGCGGCCAGTGGCGAAGTCTTGATCTACCGCGTGCCCAAGACCGGCCACGTGCTGCACGTGGAATGGCAGAGCCCCACGGGCCGTCCCCTGTCGCTGCTGCAAAGCCTCAAAGAAGTTCCCAAAACCCCCGAAGGGAAGGATTTCAACCCGCTTCATAGCCTGAGCCGCGTGTTCACGTTGAACGAGAAATCCATCGACGCCCTGCCCTGGGCCAAGACCATGGAGGACCACTGGTACGGCAAGCGCAAGCCGCTGCCCCCCGCCACCTCCAAACTGGGCATGGATGCGGGCATCGAAAAGAACAAAGGCTCCCAGCGTTCCCATTACTTCACGGCCCTGTGGGATGTTTCCGCAGGCACGGTGCGCCTTGACGCCGAACCCGCCTACCATCTGGTTCCCGGCGCCGATGGCCGCGCCCAGACGCGGCTCTACCTGGGCCCCAAACGCTCCGAGGATCTGGCCGACTTCAACCCTGCCTTCACGCAGATCGTGGATTTCGGTTTCTTCGGCCTTGTGGCCAAGGCCATGTTCTGGATTCTCTTCAGCATCCAGAAAGTGGTGCCCAATTGGGGCTGGGCCATCGTCATCTTCTCCATCCTGCTGCGCCTGGCCCTGTGGCCCCTGAACACCAAAACCACCGTGCAGATGATGCGCATGAAGGATCTGGAGCCGCAGCAGAAGGCCATCCAGGCCAAGTACGAAAAATTCGGCAACGATATGCAGAAGAAGGCCGAGATGCAGAAGGAGCTGATGGCCTTCTACAAGAAGAACGGCCACAACCCCATGGGCGGCTGCCTGCCCATGCTGCTCCAGATGCCGGTGTTCTTCGCGCTTTGGTCCATGCTCAACGCCGTGTTCGAGCTGCGCCACGCCCAGTGGATCCTGTGGATCCAGGATCTTTCGGCCCCCGACAAGTTCTACGCCCTGCCCATCCTGTTGGGCCTCTCCATGATCGTCCAGTCCTGGCTCACCCCCGCCACGGGCGATCCCATGCAGCGCAAGATGATGATGTTCCTCATGCCCGCCATGATGGTCTTCTTCTTCGCCAACACTCCGGCGGGCCTCTGCCTCTACTACCTGGTCTTCAACCTGGTGGGCTTGGCTCAGACCTGGTGGGTGGTGCGCACCTACAAGCCCCAGTCCGTGATCGTCTGACGGTGGAGGAAGCATGACCAAGGCCGTTGCCCTCGAAGCGCTGCCCGAGTTGGCCCAGACCTGGTGCCAGCAGCTCGGATTCACGGTGGAAGCCCGTTTTCAGCCCTCGGGCGACGAGGAGTTGTTCCCCAATCGCCTGGAATTGAGCGGCCCCGATGCTGCCGAACTGCTGGCCAACCGGGGGCAGGCTCTGGATGCGCTGCAGTTCCTGCTGCACGAAGCCCAGGGCCAGCGGGAGGAATCGAAGCTCTGCTACCTGGACGTGCAGGGCTTCCGTCTTTTCCGCATGAACGAGATCAAGGCCATGGCCACCATGGCCGCTGAAAAGGCCCGCCAGACCGGCAGCCACACCTTTGCCAGCCTCACGCCCCGGGAGCGCCGCTGGATGCACCTCACCATCGGCCGCGAAGGGGATCTCACCACCGAAAGCGAAGGCATGGGCGCCCTTAAATCCCTGAAGGTGTTAAAGAAGGGCTAATGTTTCCACCTATTTGCGCCCCGGCAACGCCCCTTTTCCCGGCGGCCATTCATGTGGTGCGAGTGAGTGGCCAAGACCTGCGAACGCGGCTCCGCCCTTTGTTGAATCTGCCGGAACCGCGGCGGGCGGCGCTCCGACGGATGAGCTGGGGGGATTTCCAGGAACGGGCCTTGGTGCTTTTCTTTCCCGCTCCCGCCAGCTACACCGGGGAAGACGTGGTGGAATTCCAGCTTCACGGCAATCCCCTGCTGACCCGCCGCTTTCTGGAGCATTTGGGCACCTTGGGCATTCGCCTGGCCGAACCTGGGGAGTTCACCCGTCGGGCCCTTCTGCACGGGAAACAGGATCTATTGGAAGTGGAGGCTTTAGGGGATCTTCTCTCTGCGGCCACCGATGCCCAGCTCCGCATGGCCCAGGCCAGGGCGGGACAGGTGCCTGCCTGGTTGAAAGCAGCCAAGGCCACCATCATTCCCTGGCTGGCCAGGGCCGAGGGGGCCGTGGACTACGGGGAGGATGAAGGCATTTCGCTGGATCTGGATGCTTTGAAGCGGGATTTCCGGCCTCTTCTCCAACAGTTCCACGTGGAACAAACGCGAAGCGCCGCAGCCCGATGGCTGCGGGACGGCATCACCCTGGCGTTGGTGGGACGGCCCAATGCCGGGAAAAGCACCCTTTTCAACGCCCTGGCCGGGGAGGACCGGGCCATTGTGACCGCCCATCCCGGCACCACCCGCGATGTGCTGGAGGTGCGCTGCGAATGGGCGGGGTTGCCCCTGGTGCTCTTCGATACGGCGGGTCTGCGCCGCGCCAACGATCCGGTGGAACGGTTGGGGGTGGAGCGCGTGGCCCCCGTGTTGGAGCGCGTCGATCTGGTGCTGCATCTGGAGCCCGCCTCCGACCCGAAGCCGGACGAAGCGCTTCTCGCCCATCTCGAGCCCTTCCGAGCCAAGGTCATGGACGTTTACACGTTCAGCGACGTAGCCTCGGCCGAAGGCATCGCCATCTCCGCCGCCACCGGGGATCTCACGGCCCTGGAAAAGGCTCTCAAGGCCCGCTTCCTGGGTGACCAGGCCCCGGAAGCCTGCCTGGGCGCCCTGGCCACCCAGCGACAGCGGGAGCTGCTGGACGATATGGTGGCCCAGGTGGAGATGCTTTTGGGACTTCCCTCGGAAAGTCCCGCCGAAGTGGTGGCTTCCCTGTTGCAGGGCCTCTGGGAGCTGTGGGCCCGCCTTACCGGGGAGGATCGCGCCGAAAGCGCCCTGGATCACCTGTTCACCGGGTTCTGCCTGGGCAAATGAGGAGACGGCCATGACGTGGGAAGCGGTGATCGGTTTGGAAGTGCATGTGCAGCTCTTGACGCGCACCAAGATGTTTTGCGCCTGCGAAAACCGCTACGGCGGCGAGCCCAATACCCGCACCTGCCCCGTTTGCCTGGGGTTGCCCGGAGCGCTGCCTGCTCTCAACGCCGAGGCGGTGGCCCACGCCCTGCGCCTGGGCCATGCCCTTCACGCTACGTTCCGTCCCGAAAGCCGTTTCTATCGGAAGCAGTACTTCTACCCCGACCTGCCCAAGGGCTATCAGATCACCCAAGGCGCCGTGGCGGTGGTGGAGGAAGGCTGGATCGAGATTCCGGGCGACGCCTCCGTGAGGGGCGCCGAGGGCCCCGTTCGCATCCGCATCGAGCGGGCGCACCTGGAAGAAGATGCCGGGAAATCCATCCACGATGCCGATCCCGAACATACGTTGGTGGATCTCAACCGCGCAGGCGTGCCCCTGCTGGAGATCGTCGGCGCGCCGGATCTTCGGAGCGCCCAGGAAGCTTCCGATTACCTCAAAACCCTGCATCATTTGGTGGTGTACCTGGGCCTTTCCGATGGAAACATGGAGGAGGGCAGCCTGCGTTGCGATGCCAACATCTCCCTGCGGCGCCAAGGAGAAACAAGGTTCGGCACGCGAGTCGAAATCAAGAACCTTAATTCTTTCCGCTATTTACGACAGGCGCTGGATTACGAAATCCAGCGGCAGAGACAGTTGCTGGAGCGCGGGGAGCTCTTGACACAGGAAACCCGAGGCTGGGACGCCCAAAGCGGGGAGACCCGCAGCCAGCGTTCCAAAGAAGCGGCCATGGACTACCGCTATTTCCCTGAGCCGGATCTTCCTCCGCTGGTGCTCTCCGAAGACGAGATCGCGCACATCGGTGGAACCATGGCCGAGCTGCCTGCGACCCGAAAGCAGCGCTTTCAGACCGAGTATGCCCTGAGCCCGTACGAAGCCGAAATGCTCATGCAGACCCGAGCCTTCGCGGATTATTTTGAAGGCTTGGCCCGGGAGAGCGGCCAAGGCAAAGCGGCGGCCAATTGGATGCTGGGGGAAGTGAGCCGCACCTTGAACGAGCGCGCCATGGGCATAGAAAGTCTGGCCCTGGAGCCTTCTCGCCTGGCAGGTCTGCTGAAACTAGTGGAAGGAGGCCAGCTCAACCTCAACACCGCCAAGGAAACAGTGTTCCCTGCCCTGCTGGAAAGCTCCGATTCCGCTCAAGCCATCGTGGAACGCCAGGGGCTTGGACAGGTGAATGATCGCGGGGCCATCCAGGCCCTGGTGCGAAGCGTACTGGAAGCCAATCCTCAGCCGCTGGCCCAGTTTCGCGGAGGGAAAACCAATCTTCGGGGCTTTTTCGTGGGGCAGGCCATGAAAGCCGGAGACGGAAAGGTCAACCCGAGGCTGCTCAACGAGGTGCTGGATGCCTGTCTCGCGGAAGGCGAAGGAAGGGAGTGATCCATGGATCTGGTTCTGAATGGCGAGCTTCGCACCACGCCGGAGTTTCAAACCCTGGATCAGCTGGCTTCCTGGCTGGAACTGCCGTCCTTTGGCTGCGCCATCGAGCTGAACGGCGAGGTGATCCGCAAAAGGGACTATCCCCAGACGCCCTTGGCCCCCGGGGATAGGTTGGAGATCGTGAAATTGGTGGGTGGCGGCTAGCTAGTTAATGGTAAGGCTGTAGTTCGCCGGAGATCCGTTGAAGGTTTTCAGGGGATCCACTCGAACTCGCACCGCGTGGTGGCCGCTGGTCAGGCTGAAGGTATGGCTGGATGGGGTGCCGTTGGTGGCATAGATGGCCCCCCGGAAGCCCTTTCCGTCGAATAGCTCCACGATCAGGCCAGGCGAAGAGGTGCTCAGGGTCAACGTGTGGCTTCCATCATTGAAATACACCCGATAGGTCTTGGCCTGGGGGCGATCGTAGTAATAGGGGTTGGAAGAAGTGGTCAGCGTGCCGTTGATGGCCACGGGACTTGGAGCCACCACGTTCCAGAGGGCAGGGCTATCCAGGTAGAGGGAGAGGGTGACATCCGTTCCCAACCCCACGTTTTCCTTGGCCAGTTCAGTGTTGATGGTGGCGTAGGTCAAGCCTCCCACCATCCTCTTCAGGCCACCCAGGTACGTGGGGTAGCAGCCCAAGGGAGCATTGTTGTATTCCCACAGTTGATTCGTGAGGGTGGGAATGGTGGCCTGCCAAAGGGTGGTCAGACCGGAGGTGCTTCCTCCCAGTACGTTCTTCCATATGCCCCATTGGGAGCGGGCGATGCCGCTGGCATAGAATTCCCCACCTTCTGTGGGATTGAAATCGTGGGCATCCAGACTCCAGGCTACGGCTGTATCGATGGTCCCGGAGGCCGTAATCGTGTACATGCTCGGGTTGTTCCGCAGGGCGCAGCCCAGGAAGGTGGCGTAACCATTGGCAAAGGCAATGGTAGATTCCGAACTGACCCAGGGGCTGACGTAGGCCTCGTCGTTGTCGCGTCGCACCAGAGCACCGTAAAGGGCCGTAGATGTGGCCTTGGGATCGGTAACCTGCCAGTAGCTGCCATCGACGAAAAGGCCCTGGGCAAAGGTTTCCATGAGCAGGCTATCGTTGTAGGCGTCCGCGCCATTGCCCGGCCCGCCGTACCAGATTTCGTTGGCGATCATGGGGCGACCGCTGATGGGGTTCAGGAGGCAGGAGGAAAGCGAAGCCCCGCCGGAGCTTTGGGCCATGAGGGCGTGGGGGGAGGTGAGTTTGGTGCCCGAGGTCCAGAACACATGGAGGCTGGGCAGGATCAGGTTCGGCTCCAGGGTTCCCATGCCCAGGGCGAATTCCACCATCTGATCGGCGATGGCAAAGGCCCCGGACTCGGAGGTGCTGTCCTTGGAGGTCAGGGTCAAGGTAATGCTGTTGGAGGCCACCCAGGAATCGCTGGTGGTGTACCAGGTGGGAACGGCTTCCACCGCCTGGCCTGAAGCGAAGGACTGCAGCAAGCCTTTCTTCACGTTGCCGTGGAGGCGGAAGGTGCTGCCCGACTTGGGAACTACCACATCTGCCAGCATCACGGCATAGACATGGGCACCTTGGGGCACCTGGAACGTGCCCACGCCGTTCTGGTCCAGTTGGACGTCCGCCATCAAGGCGTCGGTATTGGCATTGCGGATCTGGGCGTAGGCGTAGCGGGCGGGTTTGGCGGCGGGGGCGCCCAGGCCAGCGGTGGTGACGGGCCGCTTTTCGTAGCGGGCCTGCAGGGTGATCTGCACGAGGCGGGAATCCGTGTCCGCGCCACCTCCGCAACCCACCAGCAGAGCCAGCGCCAGGGTGCCGATCCAGGCAATACGCATTCGGAAAGTCATGGAACCTCCGGAATCAGGGTGTCGAAACAATCTATCAAAGCCTATGCCATTCCTGTTTTCGCCAAGCTTCCCAGCGTCCCCCTGGGAAAACAAGCGTGGCGTCGAGCCTGAATCCATCGAGATTCAGGGCCAAGGTCGGCCCACCCGCTGGGGAATCAGCCACGAAACGGTGGAATTCATCCACCAGGCCTTGGTTCAGGGCCTGGGCCGCCAGGGTGCCGCCCCCTTCCACCAGCACGCGGCCCGTTCCAAGGGCGGCCAGTTCGTGCAACAGGTGTCGCAAACTGCACCCGCCCGGTCCGGGGGGCAGGCGCAGGGTTTCGACGCCCGCCAAAGGTCCCAGGTCGGCCACCGTGGCGCGAAAGGCGGGCTGCCCCTCCACGGGAATCCAAACCCGATGACCGGGGCTCAATCGGCCTCGGCTGTCCAGCACCAGGCGCCGGAAAGTGCGATGGGGCAGCGTGGGAGCGGGCCAGCGATCCGTGAGCTGGGGGTCATCCACCTCGATGGTGCGGCGACCCACCACCAGGGCCTCTGCGGCCCGGCGCAGGGCATGGGCCTGCCGCTGCACCCACTCAGGCGTGACCGTGGTGCGTTCCCCCTCTGGACCTAGGGCGAAATCGGCCCCCAGGGCCAGCTTCAGGCTCACCCAGGGCAGGCCCGTGCGAATCAGCTTGAAGAAGGGGGCATGGAAGCGGGCGCAGGCCTCGCCCAGCAGGCCTTCGTTCACCTGGATGCCCCGGGCCCGCAGCAGGGCGAAACCGCCGCCATCCACCCTGGGGTTGGGATCACGCACCCCCACTTCCACCTGGGTGATGCCTGCGCGGATCAAGGCTTCGGTGCAGGGCGGCGTGCGGCCATGGTGACAGCAGGGTTCGAGGGTGATGTAGGCGGTGGCGCTTTGGGTGGCGTGCCCTTGGGCTTCGGCGTCCCGCAGGGCCATGATCTCGCCGTGGGGATCGCCTGCGCGGGTGTGGACGCCGCGACCGATGACCCGGTCCTTGTTCACCAGCACGCAACCTACGGGCGGATTGGGGCTGGAAAGGCCCACGCCTTTCATGCCTTCGCGCAGGGCCAGGGCCATGAAATGCTCGGGGCCCGTCAGGGTTTCGGGGTCGGGCCAGGGGCCGCCCGTGGCCAGCTCCCAGGCCCGCTGAGGCGTGAGCTCAACCAAGGAGGCCCTCCACGAAGGCTTCGGGGTCGAAGGGGATGAGATCGTCCACCTGCTCGCCGACCCCGACGAAAGCGATGGGGAGCTTCAGCCGTTCGAGGATGGGCACCACCACGCCTCCCTTGGCGGAGCCGTCGAGCTTGGTGAGCACCAGATCCGTGACCCCTGCGGCTTCTTTGAAAGCCTCGGCCTGGTTCAGGCCGTTCTGGCCCGTGGTGGCGTCCAGCACCAGCAGCACGCGATGGGGGGCTTGGGGAATGACCTTTTGCAGGCTGCGACGGATCTTGTCCAGTTCCCGCATCAGGTGTTCCTTCACGTGCAGGCGACCGGCGGTGTCAATGAGCACCCAGGGAATGTGCTTGGCCTGGGCGCGGGCGGCGCCATCGTAGGCGATGGCCGCGGGATCGCCGCCCATCTGGTTGCGCACCACTTCCACCCCGGCCCGCTGACCCCACAACTCCAACTGATCGATGGCGGCGGCCCGGAAGGTGTCTCCGGCCACCACCAGCACTTCTTCGTTTCGGCCCTTCAAATGGGCCGCCAGCTTGCCCAGGGTCGTGGTTTTGCCCACGCCATTGACGCCCACCAGCAGCACCACCTGCGTGCCCTCGGCGGCGAAGGGGCGTGAGGGAACGTGGTGGAGGATTTTCAGCAACTCATCTTTCAGCAAAGCCTTGGGATCGATCTCGGCCGAGCGGCGCATCTCGAAGCGCAGGCGCTCCATGAGGCGCTCCGTGGCATGAACGCCCAGATCCGCCTGGAGCAGCAGATCTTCCAGTTCCAGCAATTGATCTTCATCCAGTCGGCCCATTCCCAAGAGCCGCTGCATGGGCGCCAGCACCAGATCCTGGGTGCGCTGAAGCCCCTGCTTGAATTTACCCACTAGGCCGGAAAGAAAACCCACATTCACCTCGTGACGGAGGAAAGGCGCGAACGTCCAGTTTATCCAGGACCTTCCGCTCGTGCCGCTTTCCGTGGAAGGACGGCCTAGGGACGCTTCTGGGGTGAGGCCCTCTTTTTCGTGTGTGCGAGGTAGCGGTCGGCCATGTCTATGTTTTGGCGGATCATGACAGTGGTGGCCTCGTCCGCCATTCCAGTGGCTAAGGCAGCGGCGAAATCCTGGCGGCCTTCGGCGTACTGCTGAAGGCCGAAGCGGGCGCCTCCGCGGTGGCACAGGGCGACGACATTGGCGGGGTCCATGGCCAAGGCGCGGTCAGCGGCTTCGACGGCCGCAGGGAAGGCTCTTCGCAGGTTGCGAATGAGCGCCAGATCGGACCAGGCCATGGCGGTATGGCCGGGATAAGTGACCGCTTTTTCCAGCACCGCTTCGGCTTCGTCGTAACGGCCCAAGCGCGCCAGAGCCTCGCCCTTGTAGGAAAGTCCCGGTCCCGGCTGGGTGGTGGAGAGGCCGCTGGCCACGGGAATCAGGGCTTCCCAATCCTGGTGGGCTTGAGCGAGGGCGCAAGCGTTGACGAACCCAACCGGAATCCCTAAACGGCCAAGTTCGGCGTGGGCCTTAAGTGAATCGGGATAGCGGTCCAGACGACTCAGGGCCTGGGCGCGGCAAGTGCGAACCCATGTGGGCTTGGGGCCTTCTTCGGCGTCTTCTCGAGCGATGGTTTCCTCACAGACCTGCAAAAGCTTGTCCCATTGACCGGATTTATTGAGGGCCTCGATCAAGGGATAGGCGAAGTATTGTTTCTGGGTTGGCTCCAGACCTTCGATCAGAAGAATTAGGCGATTCCAGTCTTTGTTTTTCTGGAGCCGAGAAGCTTCTTGGATCACGGAGGCGGGAGGCTCCCGATGACTTTGGCCCAGGAGAGGCAGGACGAGCAGAAAAAAGAACCATCGCAGGAACACGGACAACCTCGGCGAAAAGCATTACGGTTCAGGGCGCTGGAGTTGATTATCGCCTTGGCCCCTGACCTCACGCTATCCTGAATGCATCCTTCCCGGAGCTGCCATGCCCTTGCCCCTTCCGGTCCCGGACCCACTGCCGTTGCCTCTTCCGCCCGGCCTGTTCAAGGCCCTGCTCGTGGTGACGGGAATGCTGCATCTGCTGGCGGTGAATCTGGCCGTGGGCGGCGCCCTGGTGCTTTCCGTTCATGCCCTGCGAGGGCGATCTTCGGATCGGGAATGGGTCGCGCGTCTCGTGCCGCTGTTGCCTCCGGCCATCACCTTCGCCATCACGTTGGGCGTAGCGCCCCTGCTCTTCCTGCAACTGCTCTACGGCGATTTCTTCTACACGGCTTCGGTGCTCATGGCGGCGCCTTGGTTGGCCTTTATCGCCCTGCTGATGCTCGGATACGCCTTGGTCTATCGCTTTGTGAAAGGGGCTTCGATTCGGGGCCGTTCAGGGTTGATGGGGATGCTGCTCTTGCTCGGGGTGGGCTTTTTATGGGTATCCGTCACCACCCTTTCGCTGAGGCCTGATTTGTGGGCCGCTCAGGCAGCGGCCGCACCTCACGGAGGCTGGATTCGGGTGGTTGACGCTTCTCTCTGGCCTCGTTTCCTGCACATGGTGACGGGCTTCGCGGCGGTAGCGGGCCTGCTGCTGGCGTTGTGGGGCGGCTGGCGCGGGCATGGAGAAGCTCGTCGCGCGGGGCTTCATTGGTTCGCCTGGGCTACGCTTTCCCAATTGCTATGGGGTGGCTGGCTGCTGATGGCCCAGCCTCGGCCCTTGATGAAGCGCCTCATGCACATCGAAACCATGGAAGGCTTCACGCTGTGGATCTCCGTGGCAGCGGGCTTGGCCGCGGCCCATTTCGCGTTGAAGGCCCGGAAAGGCGAAGCCTCCCTCAAGGGCCTGTGGTTGCCTTTCGCGCTGGGCTTGCTTTCGGTACTGGGGATGATCTGGAACCGGGATCAATTGCGGGACATGGCGCTGGAGGCCTTGGGATTTCGAAGCTGCGCCCTGCCCCACGCCACGGATGGCCTTTCCTTCGTCATCTTCCTCATCACCGTGGCAGCGGTGGCCCTGCTCATCGGGGTGATGGTGCGCTGGATTCGTTCCCATGCCAATGAGGTGGCCCCATGAATCATCCAGTGTGGGATCTGCCCGGTCTGGGCAGCGGTTGGATCATCGGCATCATCAGCATCATCCATGTGTCCATCGCCCATCTCGTGGTGGGCGTCGGGGCGTGGCTGGCGGTCATGGAAAGCCGCTCACGGGAAGGCGGGCCGGACATGGCCCTGTGGATCCAGGGGCGAGCCAAGGCGCTGCTGTGGCTGTCGGGCATCTTTGGCGCAGGCACGGGCGTGGGCATTTGGTTATCGATTGGCCTTGTGAACCCCACGGCCACGCAGCATCTGATCCGGGCCTTCGTCATGGCCTGGGCCATCGAATGGGCCTTGTTCGCGGGGGAAATGGCGACGCTGGTGGGGCTGGCCTACTTCTATCACCGCCTGAAGCCGAACCAGCGTGCGGTGCTGGCGTGGTCGTACGCCTTGTGCGCCTGGCTGAGCCTGGTGGTCATCAACGGCATCATCACCTTCATGCTGACGCCCGGCACGTGGCCCACCACCCACCGCATGTGGGATGGGTTCTGGAACGCCACCTATCTGCCCAGTCTGCTGCTGCGAACCGGCATCGCCCTGGTGCTGGGCGGATTATGGGGCCTCGCTGTCAGCGCGAAGATTCCTTCGACCCTTCGCGATCGCGCCCTGCGGCCCGCCTCGCTATTCGTGCTGGCGGGTCTGGTCGTGGCAGCCTTTTCGGCCTGGTTCTACTTCCATGAACTGTCCAGTGCCACCCAGGTGGCGTTGGTCGATGCGTTGAAGCTCGCCATGGGTGATTTCCGCGGATTCTTGATCGGCTTGGGAATGGTGCTGGGCTTGGCCGTGGTGGCCTTCTGGGGCGTGATGTCCCTGGCCCTCGGTGCGCTGGGGTGGTCCGTGGGGATTCGGAAATTGGCCGTGGTGCTGGGGCTCATGGGCCTTCTCTTCGCGGCGCTGATCTACGCGTTTGGCGGCGAAGCTTGGCGAGCGCTACAGCATTTCGGAGCATGGCTCAAGGGTGCCGGGATTCCCGGCCTCACCCATGGATTCCGCTGGGCGCTCATGGGATTGGGCGCTTTCCTGGTGCCCGCAGGCGTGGCGCTGGGAACGCTGCTGTGGCCCCGCTTCCTCACGCGCTTCATGGCCACGGTGGCCCTGCTGCTGGCCTGCTGGGGTTTCGGCGGTTTCGAGTGGATTCGCGAAGTGGCCCGCAAGCCCTATGTCATTCGGGAGGTGATGTACGCCAACGGCATTCGCAAGGATCAGGTGGAAGCCTACCAAAAGGGCGGCTTCCTGGCCCAGAACGTCTGGGCGCGCACCTTTGCGGCGTCCAAGGGGGATACGGATCTGGCCAAGGGCGAAGCCCTGTTCCGCGCCCAGTGTCTGGCCTGCCACACCCGCGACGGCTATCGCAGCCTCAAGCGGTCCACCGCCAAGTTCGCCCAGGAGGATGCCATCGCCTTCGTGCAACTGCTCCGGGAGCTGGACCCTGAGATGAACCCCTACCTGGACAAGATGCCGCCCTTCGCAGGCACCGACGAGGAAGCCGCACTGGCCGGGAAATACCTGGCTTCCCTCAACGGGAAGTGAACCTCATCTGGGAGGGGTCGGACCGATGGAATAGGTGGTGTTCCACGTGGAACCTGCCGTGAAAAGTCGGTCCTGTCGAGGGAATTGCAATCCCTCGATGCCCCATCTCCGCTCCTCCTCGGAGGGGCGATAGAGGCCATGCCCACCGGTCATTTCGGCCAGGAGATTGAGGCCGAACATCACCCACGCATCCCGGCTGGTGGGACGGAATCGAACCTTCACGGGGAGGCTTCCTGGATAAGCGGGAAGGGGCCGCAGGGGCATGAAGAGGGCTTCGGCACGGAAGGACCGCGTGGGGCTGGAGGCCCTCACCATCTGGATGGGCGCGGAGGCGTCGAAAGGCTCCAGGTTCAATACCCAGGCGGGGGTTGCGGGATCGGGAGGCGGAGGCCACATGAACATGGAAACCTCGGCGTGTGACGTGATTCCATTTTACCAGCAAAGAAAAAAGAATTGGTATTATTTCGACTTTTTGGTGCGCTGATTCTTGTCGGGTCGGGTCCATTTCACCAGAGCCAGTT
Source organism: Bacillota bacterium (assembly GCA_021287085.1). Taxonomy (GTDB): domain Bacteria; phylum Acidobacteriota; class Holophagae; order Holophagales; family Holophagaceae; genus JAYREN01. The sequence goes on from JAJTBC010000239.1 coordinate 18,054, forward strand.
CGAAGACTTCTTCCACATGTTTGACGGGGTGGAAACGCAGCTTGCTGCGCACTTCCGGGGCGATTTCCTCGAGATCTTTGAGGTTGGAATGAGGCAGGATGATGTCCTTGATGCCCAGGCGCAGGGCGGCCAAGGCCTTTTCCTTGAGACCGCCGATGGCCAACGCCTCGCCCCGCAGATCGATCTCCCCGGTCATGGCGTAGGTGTTCTTCACGGGAATGCCCTTCAGCACCGAGAGCAGCACCGTGGCCATGGCCAGGCCTGCACTGGGGCCATCCTTGGGAATGGCCCCCTCTGGGAAATGGATGTGAATATCTTGTTCTTGAAATAACTTGGCTTCGATGCCAAAGGCATCGCCTCGACTACGAATGTAGCTGAGGGCCGCCTGGGCGCTTTCCTTCATCACGTCGCCCAATTGGCCCGTGAGCGTCAAGCCGCCCTTCCCCGGCATCTTGAGGGCTTCCACGAACAGCACATCGCCGCCGGTGGAGGTCCAGGCGAGGCCCGTCACCACGCCCACTCGTGGCGCTTTCAGCCGCTCGTCGGGGAGGATCTTGATGGGGCCGAGCAGGTCTTGAATGGTGGCGTCGGTGAGGGTGAATTTCTTCTCGAGCTTGCCTTCGGCCACTTTGCGCGCCACTTTGCGGCACACGCTGCCGATTTCCCGCTCCAGCTGGCGCAGGCCCGCTTCCCGGGTGTAGCCCTGGATCAGCGCCTTCAGACCGGATTTGGCGAAAGCCACCTGCTCGGTGGTGACGCCGTTCTTTTCGAGCTGCCTAGGAATGAGATGCTTTTCGGCGATGCTGATCTTTTCTTCCAGGGTGTAGCTGTTGAGGTGAATGATCTCCATGCGGTCCCGGAAGGCGGGCTGAATGGGATCCAACTCGTTGGCGGTGGTCAGGAAGAGCACCTGGCTGAGATCGATGGGGACGTTCATGTAGTTGTCCCGGAAGGTGTGGTTCTGCTCCGGGTCCAGCACTTCCAGCAGCGCGGCGCTGGGGTCGCCCCGCATGTCGCGGCCGATCTTGTCCACTTCGTCCAGCACGATGACGGGGTTCATGGTCTTCACCTGATGCAGCGCCTGCACGAGGCGGCCAGGCATGGCGCCCACGTAGGTGCGGCGATGGCCGCGGATCTCGCTTTCATCGTGCACGCCGCCCAGGGCCACCCGTGCGAATTTGCGGCCCAGGGCCTTGGCCACACTCTTGCCGAGCGACGTTTTGCCCGTGCCCGGAGGCCCAACGAAGCATAGGATGGTGCCCTTCAAATCCGGCCGCAGCTTGCGCACGGCAAGAAATTCCATGAGGCGATCCTTGATCTTCTCCAGGCCGTCGTGATCCTCGTTCAGGACGGCTTCGGCCTTCTTCAGATCCTGGTTGTCCTCGCTTTGCACGCCCCAGGGCATCTCCGTCATCCACTCCAGGTAGGTGCGCGTGACGGCGGTTTCGCTGGAATCGGGATGCATCCGTTCGAGCTTTTTCAGGTTCCGCTCGATCTCGGTGAGGATCTCTTCCGGCACCGTGAGCTTGGCCAGCTTGTCCCGGTAGCCCTGGATCTCTTCGGCCAGCTCGTTGGTTTCGCCCAGCTCGTTCTGGATGGCCTTCAACTGTTGGCGCAGGTAGTACTCCCGCTGGCCTTTGTCCATCTCGCCGCGGGCTTCCATGGTGATCTTCTGCTGCACTTCGAGCATTTCGATTTCGCGCATCAGCAGCTCGTGAACGCGCTTGAGGCGCTGCACGGGATGGCCGATCTCCAGCACCTCCTGGAGCTGGGGTGGCTTGAGATCCAGGTTGGACGCGGCCAGATCCGCCAAGCGGCCCGGCGCATCGAGGTTGGCGGCGATGACCAGCACTTCCTGGCTCAGGTTCTTGCCCAGCGCCACGGCCTTTTCCAGGGTCTGCTTCACCGTGCGCATGAGGGCATCCAGCTCCAGGCTGGTGGGCACGTCGGGCTCGGTGATGGGTTCCACCTTGGCCTTGAAGACCGCTTCGGTTTCCGTGAAGTATTCCACTCGTACCCGCTGGATGCCCTGTACCAGCGCGCGGATGCGGCCATCGGGGAGCTTGAGCACCCGCATGATGATCGCGGCGGTGCCCACGGTGTAGAGATCGTTGGCGCTAGGTTCGTCCTGATCGGTCTGCCGCTGGCTGAGCAGCAGGATCATGCGGTTTTCCACCAGGGCCGTATCCACGGCCCGCAGGGATTTCTCGCGGCTCACGGATAGGGGCAGGATGACGTAGGGATACACCACCACGTCCCGCAGAGGCAGGACGGGCAGCACTTCGGGGATTCGGGGCGATTCGTCAAAGATCGGGGAAACGTTGTGTTCGTCGGCCACTGGCTCTACCTCTGTGCCCCAGTGTACCAGGGCGAATCCCCGTTCAGCGTCCCTTGCGCCGCTTGGGCCGGCTGGGCGTTACGCCAGGGAAGAGAGGCGTGGGCTCGGGCGCGGCTGGCAGGGCTTCCAAGGCGTCCAGTTCGTCCAAGTCGTCCTTGGGGGAAGGCGGCGGCTTGATGCGGGCGCGGGGCGGAGCCTGGATTTTCGGGGTGCCCATGAGGCCCTCCAGGGCTTTGACGAAATCGGGCAGATCCTTGAAATCGCGGTAGATGCTGGCGAAGCGCACGTAGGCCACGGAATCCAGTTGCTTGAGGCCGTCCATGACCAGATCGCCCAGGCTGCGGCTGGCGATTTCCCGGTCGGGCTGCTCCAGCAGCCGCGCCTGGATATCCGTGGCCACTTCTTCCAATTGACTGAGGGACACCGGCCGCTTCTGGCAGGCGGCCATCATGCCGCGCACCAGCTTCTGTCGGTCGAAAGGCTCCCGGCGGCCATCCTTCTTCACGATGAGGATGGGCACTTCTTCCACGCGTTCGTAGCTGGTGAAGCGCCGCGAGCAGGCCAGGCATTCGCGTCGTCGTCGAATGGCTTCCCCTTCCCGGCTTTCGCGGGAATCCACAACCTTGTCTTCAAGGTGGCCGCAGAAGGGGCAGCGCATAGGCGAGTGATCTAGCCTTCCACCACGCGGGGTTCCATCACCACCTTCGAGGTGATGGAGTTGGCGACGATGCAGTATTTGTGGGCCTTTTCGAAGAGTTCCACCACCTTGGCGGCGGAAGTGCCCTTGGCCACGCGGATGATGGGGCGCAGGCGGATCTCGCCCACGCGGGAAATCTTGTCCACCGTTTCCAGCACAGCCTCGGCGTGGTCTTCATAGGCCGTGACCTGGATCCTCACCTTGGAGGCCAGGGACAGAAACGTGAGCAGATGACAGGTCGCCAAGGCCCCCGCCAGCACGTTTTCAGGGTTCCAGCGGGTGGGATCGCCACCGTAGGACGGGGCGCTGCTCATGGGAATGGACACATGGCCGGGATTGCTGATTTCGGCTTCGCGGTTGTAGGGGGTCACCAGCGTATCGCCGGACCAGCGCACCAGAAGGGGGAAAGAGTGGGACATGAGGTCTCCCGAAAAAACTGTGGATGGCTTTATCTTAATGCCCTGCGGAAGGTTGTGGTCTGAAAGGGCGGAGGGAAGCCGCCCTTCATGACCCCCAGGGCCTTGCGAAAGAGTCGCAATCGTTTAAGGATGGCTGAATCCTTCCCCGGGCCGGGAGCCATCCCCCGTTTGAAATTACGAGGACAATCATGCTGCGAACCCTTTTTACAAGCCTTCTTTTGCTAAGCCTGCTCCAGGCGGGTCACGAGCTGCAGGCCCAGGGGCCGCCGCCCTACACCCGGAGCCTGGAGAGCTACACCGTGCCTGATGTGGTGCTGGTGAACCAGGAAGGCGCCAAGGTGAGGCTCAAGACCATGATCGAATCCGGCCAGCCCATCGTGCTGGATTTCATCTTCGGCACCTGCACCACCATTTGTCCTGTCCTGTCGGCGGGGTTCGCCAACCTGCAGGCCAAGCTGCCGCCCGATGCGCGGATCCACCTGGTTTCCATTTCCATCGATCCTGAAAACGACACCCCCAAGGTGATGCGGGAGTACCTGAAGCGCTATCGGGCCAAGGCGGGATGGGATTTCTTCACGGGCAAACGGGAAGACATCGACAAGGTCATGTATGCCTTCAACGCGTACATTCCCAACAAGATGTCCCACTACCCCCTGACCCTGATCCGCGACCCCAAGACCGGGAAATGGATTCGCCTCTTCGGATTGATGAGCTCCTCGGAATTCCTCGCCGAATGCAAGCGGGCGGGCATCCTATGAAGGCCCGGCACCTGGCAGTTGCGCTCCTGGGCCTGGGCTTCCTCCTGAGCGCCGCCACGCCGAAGGAGGTCAAGACCGTGGCAGGCATGCCTGCCCAGCAGGCCCTGGCCCTGGGTGAGCGCATGTACCGGCAGGGCCTGTTGCCCTCCGGCGAGCCCATGGCCTCCGTGGTGAGCGGCGATATTCCCGTGCCCGGCACCTCCTTCAGTTGCGGCAGCTGCCATCTGCGGGCGGGGCTCGGTTCCTGGGAGGGCGGCGTGGTGACGCTGGCCACCAACGGCGCGCGACTGGCCCAGCCTCGCTATTGGAAGTTTCCGAATCTCACCCCCGCCGAGCGGGAAGAGTTGAAGCTCCAGAATCCGCCTGCGCGACCGGCCTACACCGACGAGGCCCTCGCCCATGTGCTGCGCACGGGCATGGATCCCGCAGGTCGCACCCTGCATCCCATCATGCCTTGCTACGACCTGAATGACCGGGACATGGCCATTCTGATCCACTACCTCCGCAATCTCTCCGCGCGGCTTTCGCCGGGAGTGGACGGCGAGACGCTGCGCTTCGCCACCGTCATCACCGAGGGCGTGAGCCGCCAGGACCAGGAAGCCATGCTGGTGCCGCTGAACAACTACGTGGCGCGTCACAATCAGTTCTCCAAGGGCTTCGGCAACCGCATGTACCTGGCTGTGGGCGGCAACGAGATGACAGGCAGCTACCGCAAGCTGGCCCTTTCCGTGTGGCGCCTTTCCGGGGCGCCGGAAACCTGGGAACGCCAACTGGAAGCCCACCTGAAGAAGGAACCGGTCTTTGCGCTCCTGGGCGGCCTCTCCAATGGGGCGTGGGCGCCCATCCATCGGTTCTGCGAGAAGGAGAAGCTGCCTTGTCTGTTTCCCATCACGGACCTGCCCGTGGTGTCGGACACCGACTGGTACACCCTCTACTTCTCCAAGGGCTACTACCAGGAAGGCCAAGCGGCGGCTCGGTTCGTGAACGGAATGGAGGATCTTCCCTCGACGCCCCAGGTGCTGCAGATCCTTCAGGAAGGCCCTGAGGCCAGGGAACTGGCCGCAGGCTTCCGGGAAACCTGGCAGGAGCTGGGGCGCCCCGCCGCCGCGCTGCAGGAACGGGTGCTGACCTCGGCGGAACTGGCCGACGCCGAAGGGCTTCGTCGCCGCCTGGCCCAGGAGAAGGTGGGCATCGTGCTGCTCTGGGTCGATGCGAGAAGCTTTCCTGCCCTTGCGTCCTTCGGGGAGGACCGTCGTATGTTCCTGTCGTCGCGCCTGCTGGGGCCGCAGACGACGGCTGTGCCCGAAGCGGTGCGGGCCTTCACCTGGATCACTTATCCCTACCGCGATCCCCTGGAGGAACCGGCCTATTCCAAGTACGCCGATACGCTGCTGGCGGGCATGAAGGAGCGGTACCCGGAACGGCGCATTTCCACGCGCGTGTATTCGCTGATCCAGGTGCTTCGCCAAGGCCTCATGGACATGGACCGCCACTTCTACCGCGACAACCTGCTGGACCGCATCGGCATGCAGCGTGACCAGGCTCTGCCCGACTACCTGCGGCTGAGTTTCGGCCCCGGCCAGCGCTACGCCTCCAAGGGCTGTTTCATCATGCAGCTCTCTCCGGGCGCCAATCCCCGCTTGCTGCGCCGCAGCGAATGGGTGATCCACTGAAAAAGACCTTTCGACCTGAGGGGATCATGGAAAGAAGGACGCACCTCCTGCTCAAGATGGCGACCCCGCTGCTGCTGGGCATCGCGGCGCTGCTGACGCCCGGCTGCAAGGACCTCGTGGAGGCACCATCGGCCCTGGTGTACAGCGAGAACCCGGCCACCTACACCGCCGGCACGCCCATTTCACCGAATACGGCCACCCACAAGGGAGGCGCCATCGACACCTACGCGGTGAGCCCGGCCCTGCCTGCGGGATTGACGCTGAATAAACAGTCCGGCGAGATCTCTGGCACTCCCAGCATGGGCGCCGCCACGGCCACCTACGTCATCACCGCCACCAACGTGACAGGCAGCACCACGGCCAACCTCAGCATCACGGTCAACCCTTCGGTGGTGACCATCACCGGCCAGCCCGTCAGTCAGACCGTGGTGGTGAGCCAGGTCGCCACTTTCTCGGTGGTGGCCACCGGTGCGGGCACGCTCCATTACCAGTGGATGAAGAACGGGACGGCGCTTCCGGGAGCCACCTCGGCTTCATACAGCACGCCTCCCACCTCGCTGGCCGACGACGGGGCGCATTTCAGCGTGCAGGTGACGGATGGATTCGGCGGTTCCGCCACCAGTGTTGCGGTCACGCTCACGGTGCAGGCGGCGGGTGGACCAGGGACCTGTACGCCCACGGCGAATCTCAACGCCGCGAGAGTATTCCACACGGCGACATTGCTGGGTAACGGGAAGGTGCTCATCGCTGGAGGCTTCAACGGCACGCTGGCCCTGGCTTCCGCCGAGCTGTACGACCCGGTGGCGGGAACCTTTTCCTCCACGGGGTCCATGGTGACGCCCAGGCAGGCGCACACTGCGACCCTTCTGGCCAATGGGAAAGTGCTGCTGTCGGGGGGCGTCAGCCTGGGCACGACCCTGGCCAGCGCCGAGCTCTACGACCCCGCCACTGGCCAATTCACCGCCACAGGCAGCCTGGGAGCCGCTCGTTCGGATCATTCGGCGACCCTGCTGAGCAACGGCAAGGTGCTGATGGTCGGAGGACGGGATTTGGCAGCCTACCTGGCCACCGCTGAACTCTACGACCCCGCCACCGGCCAATTCGTGGCCACCGCCGGGGCGCCGCTGACCTCCCGCGCCACCCATAGCGCCACGCTGCTCTCCAATGGCAAGGTGCTCGTGGCCGGGGGATTCCGTTCCAGCGCCCTGAGTACGGCAGAGCTGTACGATCCCGCCACGGGCCATTTCGCGGCGACGGCGAGCCTCAACGTGGCCAGGGCCTACCATCGCGCGATTCCCCTGCCCGGCGGCCAAGTGCTGATCCTGGGGGGCGCCGCCAGCACCGGCGTGGAGCGGTACGATCCGGCCACGGAGACCTTTGCCGTGGTGGGGAACCTCCAGGCGGCGCGGGATCATTGGCACACGGCCACCCTGCTTCCCACGGGCAAGGTGCTGGTAGCGGGCGGAGTGGGAGTGGGCAGCCCTGCGCCCATCCTGGCTTCCACGGAGCTGTACGATCCCGTTTCCGGTACGTCGAGCCTTTCGGGCCCGCTCGGCACCCAGCGGGAATCCCATAGCGCCACGCTGCTTTCCAACGGCAAGGTGCTCCTTGCCGGGGGCATGGGCTTCGGCTACCTCGCTTCCGCCGAGCTTTACTACTAGGCCCCTGCGTTTCGGTTGCCGCCAAGGTCGGAGATGACCTTGGCGGCTCTTTTTTGTCATGGCGTGAGCTTTTTGCGGGATTCTCCCCACCAGGATGGGGAGAAGTCCCCATAGGCGGAGTGTGGGAATCATCGGACCCTTGCTTTCAATTTGTCCTGAGTTCGCCCCTTTTGCCGTGTCACGGCCCAGATGTGCGGGTTCCGGCCCTCTCTGGAACGGCTTTTCTTTCTTTCGTCTTTTCCTTCTTTTTGCGAGGTAAACCATGCTGAAACGGATCAACCGGCTGGTGGCGATCGCGGCAACCCTGCTCTCAGGATTCGGCCTTTGGGCCGATCTGCCCGCCGATCCTCCTACTGTTCCCAACCGCACGGCCGCTCCCACCACGGGTGGCGACAAGGCGGCCATCCTGGAGCGGGCCACGCGCCGGCGAACCCTGGCAGCGGCCCGGGCTTCGGCCGCGACCCGCGCCCAGGCCTCGCTGAAGGCCAAGGGCGGAAAGGTCGATCCCAAGAGTCTGGGCGTGAACCCCGCCGCCACGAAGAATCGTGCGGCCGCCCTGCGCACGGTGAATGGTGACGCGGTGCTGCAGGCCGCCGTTCCGGGGCCTGGCTTCCAGCTTCCGCAGCCGGATTACATGTTCGGCACCGCCAGCAACTGGCACAACACCAAGCCCATTCGCAAATTCGTGGATACCTTGCCGGGCCTCGGCCCAGCCCACGCCAACAACCTGGGGAACTTCATTCCCGTCGCCCAGCCGGTGACGGGCGTGTACAGCGACGGTTCCGACTACTACGAAATGGCCGTGGTGGAGTACACCCAGAAGGTGCATTCGGATCTGCAGCCCACTCGGTTCCGGGGCTACAAGGACACGGGTTCCCAGGCGCAAGGCACCACCAACGGCGGGAACAGCACGAACTACCTGGGGCCCGTGATCATCGCCCACCGGGACAAGCCGGTGCGTGTGAAGCTCACCAATCAGCTGCCCTTCGGCCCTGTGAATCCCGCCACCGGGCGACGGCCTGGGGATCTGTTCATTCCCGTGGATACCACCATGATGGGCGCGGGAACCGGCCCTCTCGGCGGCTCGGAAACCTACACCGAAAACCGCGCGGAACTGCATCTTCACGGCGCCCTCAGCCCGTGGATCAGCGACGGCACGCCGCATCAGTGGATCACCCCTGCCGGTGAAACCACCAGCTACAAGAAAGGCGCAGCCTTCCAGCATGTGCCCGACATGGTCACCAATCCGACCCCGGATGACGGCACGGCCACGTACTACTGGACCAACCAGCAGAGCGGTCGGCTCATGTTCTACCACGACCACACCTTCGGGCTGACGCGGCTGAACGTCTATGCGGGCGAGGCGGCGGGCTACCTCATCGTGGATCCCGTGGACGAAAAGCTCATCAATGCGGGGATCCTGCCCGACAACGGCGATCCCGGCGGCGTGTACCGCTACGGCATTCCCCTCATCATCCAGGACAAGACCTTCGTGGATACCAGCACCCTGGGCACCGTAGGTGTGGCGGGAGGAACGGATCCGACCTGGGACGTGAACGTGTACGGAGGCGATGGCAGCCTCTGGTACCCGCACGTTTACATGCCCAACCAGAACCCGGCCGATATCTCCGGCGCCAGCGGCATGGGGCGATGGGACTACGGTCCGTGGTTCTGGCCTCCGGTGACGGCTGCGGCGGGTCTGAAGCACGGCGCTGAGCCTGTTGTTGGGGATCCCAACGGCACGGAAATCCCGGGCACGCCCAATCCTTCCCTGGTGCCCGAAGCGTTCCTGGACACCCCCCTGGTGAACGGCACCCCCTACCCCAAGCTCACCGTGCAGCCCCAGGCCTACCGGTTCCGTATCCTCAACGCGGCCAACGACCGCATGTGGAACCTCTCGTTCTTCGAAGCGGACGCCACGGGCACGGAAGTGGCCATGGTTCCGGCCGCTCCCGGCAATCCCGCCTTCCCCGCAACTTGGCCGACGGATGGCCGCGATGGCGGCGTGCCTGATCCCACCAAGCTGGGGCCTTCCATCATCCAGATCGGCAACGAAAGCGGCTTCCTGCCTGCCCCCGTGGTCATTGCGCCGCAGCCGGTGGCCTACAACTACAACCGGCGGGATATCGTGGTGCTCAACGTCCAGGAAAAGGCTCTTTTCCTTGGGCCCGCGGAGCGCGCCGATGTGATCGTGGATTTCTCTGCCTATGCGGGGAAGAAGCTGATCCTCTACAACGACGCCCCGGCGCCGGTGCCTGCCTTTGATGCCCGTCTCGACTACTACACGGGTTCCCCCGACCAACGGGATTCCGGTGGCGCGGCCCCCACTCAGCCCGGTTACGGCCCCAACACCCGCACCATCATGCTCATCGAGGTCGCGGCGGCCACGCCTGCCCCGGCCTTCGACCTGGCGGCCCTGAACGCGGCCTTCCAGTCCACCGCCACCTCCAACGGCGCTTTCGCCGAGGCGCAGCACCTGCCCATCGTACCGCAGGTGGCCTATGCCGGCGCCCTCAACCGGAACATCGCCAAGGATGTCTACGTTCGCATCCAGGACAACGCCATCAAGGCCTTCCCGGCCATGGAAGACGGCACGGTGATCACGCCTGCCCTTGGGCCCAAGGCCATCCAGGAGCTGTTCGAACTGGATTACGGCCGCATGAACGCCACCCTCGGCGTGGAGCTGCCTTTCACTAATTTCAATATCCAGACCACCATTCCTCTGGGCTACTCCGATCCCGCCACCGAACTGCTGACGGACGGCACCACCCAGTACTGGAAGATCACCCATAACGGCGTGGACACGCACCCTGTGCACTTCCATCTCTTCGATGTGCAGGTCATCAACCGCGTGGGATGGGATGGCGCCGTGCGTCTGCCCGATGCCAACGAGATCGGCTGGAAGGAAACGCTGCGGATGAATCCGCTGGAAGACATCATCGTGGCCTTCCGGCCTCTGTCGCCCCGCCTGCCCTTCCAGATTCCCAACAGCCTGCGCTCGCCCAATGTGGTGGAACCGGCCAATGCCAGCATTTCGGTCACCAGCCCCGTGGACGGCAATCCGGTGACCGTGACCAACGCTCCCGTGAATTTCGGCTGGGAGTACGTGTGGCACTGCCACATCCTGGGCCACGAAGAGAACGATTTCATGCGCCCCATGGTGCTCTCGGTGGCTTCCACGCCTCCTGACGCGCCCACGGCGTTGACCGCCACCCTGGTCAGCGCGGGCCGAGCGGATCTGGCCTGGACGGATAACGCCAGCAATGAAACGGGATTCGCCATTCAGCGAAGCGTGGCGAACGCCAACACCTTCGCGACCATCGGCACCGCTGTGCCCAACATGAAGAGCTACAGCGATTTCACGGTGGTTCCCAGCACGGCGTACGACTATCGCGTGATTGCCTACAACCAGGCCGGTGAATCTGCGCCCAGCAACCTGGCCAGCGTGAACACGCCCACCACGGTCCAGCTTTCAGGCTTGATCACCACCTTCAATGGCACCAGCAATCAGCCCCTGGCCGGTGTGAGCGTGGCCTTCAACGATGGATCCACCACGGTGACAGCCACCACCGATGCCAACGGTGTCTATTCCCTGACGGCTGCCTATCATGCCACTGGAACGCTGACGGCCTCGTTGGCGGGCTATGCCTTCGCACCCTTGACCCGCACCCTGGCCTCCCTCATCACCAATCAATCGGGCCTGGATTTCGTGGCTCACCCGGTGGCGATCATCAGCGGCACGGTGACCCCTGCCCTGGCTGGCGTCACCATCCAGCTCAGCAATGGCGGCGGTTCGGCGGTCACGGATAATGCCGGAGCCTACAGCATCGCTGTCAGCAGCGGTTGGACCGGAGTAGCCACGCCCGTTTTGGCGGGGTACATCTTCTCGCCCGCATCCCGAAACTACAGCAACGTGGTCGCGGATCAGCCTGGTCAAAACTATACCGCCACGGCCGTGGTGACCATTTCCGGCGCGGTGACCAACGGCGTGACTCCCGTGGCGGGTGTCAATGTGGCCGCCTCCACAGGCGAAACCACGGTGACGGATGCCAACGGCCTTTACAGCCTGACCCTGACGGCGCCCTGGTCCGGCACCATCACGCCCACCAAGGCCAATTTCGCCTTCACCCCTGCCGTGCAGACCTACAGCGCGATCAGCAGCAATCAGACCTTGAATTTTGCGGCTTCGGCGGTGGTGGTGATCTCCGGTCACGTCACCAACGCTGGCAACGGATTGGCGGGTGTGACCCTCACCCCCAGCAATGGCGCCCCCTCTGTGGTCACCGATGCCATGGGTGCCTACACTTTGACGCTTGCGGCGCCCTTCACGGGAACCGTGACGCCTTCCTTGGCTGGCTTCCTGTTCACTCCGGTCAACCATAGCTATGCTGCGGTCACCGCCGATCAGCTAGCCCAGGATTTCACCGCAACGGCCATCATCAGCGTTACGGGTCAGGTCACTCTCAACGGGGCTCCGCTTTCTGGCGTTGCCATCGTGACCAGCACGGGCCAAACCGCCCTCACCGACGTTACAGGTGCCTACGCGCTGGTTCTTCCCTCGCCCTACAGTGGCACGCTGACGCCTGCCAAGCCTGGTTATTCCTTTGCGCCCGTGGCCATCGGCCTTGCCAACGCCACCGTCGATCAGGTCAACCAGAACTTCGCGGCCACCAACGGCGTGACGGTCTATGGCCTCATCACCACCAATGCGGTGCCTCCGGTACCCTTGGCTGGCGTCACGGTCACCTTCAGCAATGGGGCAGGCAGCGTCGTGACCGATGCCGCCGGGGTCTATACCCACTATGTGCCCAGCGGTTGGAGCGGCACCCTTACGCCTTCCTTGGTGGGTTGGGCCTTCACGCCCGCTAGCCGGAATCTCACGAACGTGGTCACCAGCCCGGCGGGACAGAACTTCTCCGCAGGCCAGACCTACCTGGTTTCCGGCACCATCACGTCCAATGGTCTGCCTCAGGCGGGCGTGCGTGTGGCGCTGAGCAACGGAGGTGGCAGCTTCACCACCGGTGCGGACGGAACCTACAGCCTGGCCGTTCGAGCGGGCTGGACGGGCACCATTACGCCCACGCTGCGTGGCTTCATCTATCAACCCGCTTTGGTGACCATCAGTACGCCGCTGGTCGGACCCCTCACCCAGAACTTCATAACGGTTCAGACCATTTCCGGTCGGACGAGGGATCTCATCAACGGCAACAGCATTCCCAATGTGACCATCACGGCCACGGGCACCACCAATGCCACCGCCATCTCGGACGCCAATGGAAACTTCACTCTGCGAGTTCCCACGGGCTGGTCGGGATCACTCTCAGCCTCGGGTGGCGGCTACACCACATGGACGCCGACGACCTCGGTGACCTACACGAACCTGATCACCAACGTCACGGGACTGCGCTTCATCGGCAGCAACTGACCCCATGTCCCATGCGGCTCTGGGCGGATTCTTCCGCCCGGAGCCGTTCCTTTTCCCGCCCTCTACCAAGAAGAGCCATCGTTCGCGGCGTGGGCGGGGATTTGCCTGGAGAGCTCCATGCTTCTTACTCCTTCCTTCCGACGAAACATTCTAGGGAACGCTTTGTGGCGGATGACTCTGGGAGGATTTGGCGTGGTGGCGCTCCTGGCCTGCACGGGGGGCTCCACGCCACCCCCACCTCCGCCGCCGGTCATCACCAGTTTTGGCGCGGCCAAGACGACCATCACGGCCGGAACGTCCACGACCCTTACGGCGGTCTATTCCAATGGGACAGGCATGGTGGACAAGGGAGTTGGGGCGATCGCCAGCAACACTCCATTGGCCGTGACGCCGACTGCCGACACCACCTATACCCTCACGGTGACCAATACGGCCGGGGCCTTCGTCACCTCGGCCACCACCGTGCTGGTGGTCCCACCCCCAACCACGCCAACCATCATGGCCCCTGCCCTGGTGACCTCCGGGCAGGGCGGCTACGCCGCTTCCGTTCCCTCCCAGGGAACGGGCTCCACCTATGCGTGGACACTCACGAACGGCACGATCACTGCGGGAAGCGGCAGCCATGCCATCACCTTCACTGCCGGGGCTTCCGGGCAAGTGGGCCTGAAGTGCATCGTCACCAACGCCGCGGGGCAGGCATCGGCAGAAGGTTCCACCACGGCCGAGATCGTCGCGGCCCCTGTGCTGCCGGTCATCACGGTCCCAGCGATGCTTACGTCGGGGGCAAGCTACACGGCCTCCGTGCCTGCCCAGGCCAACAGCACCTATGCGTGGACGGTGACGGGCGGAACGAT
>JAJTBC010000252.1 GCA_021287085.1 Bacillota bacterium
AATCCAGGTGGATCTTGCGGATTTCGCCGGAGGGCATGCGGAGCTGGGCGTAGTCGCCGTCCTTGGCCACGAGCTGGGCGAAGGTGCCGGCGGCGCGAGCGATCTGCCCGCCCTTGCCAGGCTTCATCTCGATGTTGTGCACCGTGGTGCCCAGCGGCATGTTCCGCAGGGGCAGCGCGTTGCCCACGAGAATGTCGGCTTCCTTGCCGGAAACAATGGTGCGGCCCACTTCCAGGCCATCGGGGGCCAGGATGTAGCGCTTTTCGCCATCGGCATAGACCAAGAGCGCGATGCGAGCGGTCCGGTTGGGATCGTACTCGATGGTGGCGACCTTGGCAGGCACGCCGACCTTGTTGCGCTTGAAGTCGATGATGCGGTAGCGGCGCTTGTGGCCGCCGCCGATGTGGCGGGTGGTGATGCGACCGGTGTTGCTGCGGCCGCCGGTTCGGTTGAGCTTCACGACCAGGCTACGTTCGGGCGTGTCCGTGGTGATCTCTTCGAACCCCTGCTTCGACATGCCCCGTTGACCGGGTGTCGTCGGTTTGAGCAGCTTGATGCTCATGGGTTTCCCCTTGCCTTAGAAAGTGCGGGCGATAGTGGCAAGGCCTTGTCCGTCCGCGAGGTTGAAATGAAAAGCGACAACGATGACTCGAACGACTACTCGATGGCCGACTTGAAGTCGCCGGCGAGTTCGACGTAGGCCTTTTTGCTGGCGCCGGTGGAGCCCACCCAGCGACCGAGACGCTTCGCCTTGGAAGGGATGCGCACGGTGCGAATGGATTTCACCTTGGTCTGAAGCAGCAGTTCCGCCGCTTCCTTGATCTGGTGCTTGGAGGCCCAGGGAGCCACCTCGAACACCTGGATGTTGCTTTCGCGCAGGATCTGCCCCTTTTCGGTGAGCAGGGGCTTGCGGATCACTTCGAAAATCTTGGTCATGGCTTCACCACTTCCTGCAGGGCCAGAATGGCGTCCTTGGAGAACACCACGTGGTCGTACTTCAGAAGTTCATAGACGTTCACGCCCAGGCTCTCGATGGCGGCCAGCTTCGGGTTGTTGCCCGTGGCGAGCTGCACCTTTTCGGAAGCCTCGACACCCACCAGCAGGGCCGAGCCCGCCACGCCCAGGTTGGCGAGGGTGGCGTTGAAGGCCTTGGTCTTGTGGGAGGCGATGTCCCAGTTCTCCACCACCATCACCTGACCGGCGGCCATCTTCACGGACAGCGCGTGGCGCAGGGCGGAGCGGCGGGCCTTCTTGGGGAAGGCGTAGTCGTAGTCGCGGGGGTGGGGGCCGTGGGCCGTGGCGCCGCCCTTCCACAGGGTGGAGCGGATGGAGCCGATGCGGGCGCGGCCGGTGCCCTTCTGCTTCCAGAGCTTGCGACCGGAGCCGCTCACTTCGGACTTGTCCTTGGTCTTGGCGGTGCCCTGGCGGCGCTTGGCGAGGAAGTGGCGCACCGCTTCCCAGATCAGGTGCTCGTTGATGTCTTCGAGCTTGAAGACTTCAGGGAGCAGATCCACATGGCCCGCAGGCTTGTTTTCGAGATTGACGACGGGATGCTGAAAGACCGACATCTTAGGCCTCCTGCTTGATGACGACGTAGCCGCCCTTGGGGCCGGGCACGGCGCCTTTGATGAGCAGCAGGTTGTTCTCGGCGTCCACCCGGGCCACTTCGAGGTTGCGCACCGTGACCTGTTCGGAGCCCATGTGGCCGCCCATGCGCATTCCCGGCCACACGCGGCTGGGATAGGACGAACCGCCGATGGAACCGGGGGCGCGGTGGAACATGGAGCCGTGGGTGGCGCGACCACCACCGAAGTGATGCCGCTTGATGACGCCCGCGAAGCCCTTGCCCTTGCTGATGCCGGTGACGTGGACCTTGGCCTTTTCTTCGAACTGGGTGACGAGGATGCTATCGCCTTCCTTCAGCGCGCTGCCCGCTTCCACCTTCAGCTCGCGCAGCACGCGCACGGGAGCCACGCCCTTCTTCTCGCAGTGGCCCTTCTCCGCCTTGGAGGCGCGCTTGCCACCCTGGGGATCCACGTAGCCCACCTGCACGGCTTCGTAGCCATCCTTGGCGGAGGTCTTGCGCTGCACCACCACGCAGGGACCGGCCTGGATGACGGTGACGGGAACGATCTGTCCCTTTTCGTTGAAGATCTGGGTCATGCCCAGCTTCTTGCCGATGATTCCGTTTGCCATGTCTTCCTCCCCTTACCGGTTGCCCTGGCGGCTGAAGACCTTGATTTCCACATCGACGCCCGCAGGCAGATCGAGGCGCATCAAGGTGTCCACCGTGGTCTGGGTGGGGTTGAGGATGTCCAGCAGGCGCTTGTGGGTGCGAATCTCGAACTGATCTCGACTCTTCTTGTCCACGTGGGGGCTGCGGTTCACCGTGTACTTGCTCACGCGGGTCGGCAAGGGGATGGGGCCCGCCACCTGAGCGCCGGTGCGCTTGGCGGTATCCACGATCTCCCGCGTCGACTGATCGAGCAGACGATGATCGAAGGCTCGCAGGCGAATGCGAATGTTGTCCTTCATGGTCACTCCATTGGGACGGACGCGCCGTCCATAGATGTGGGGCGTTGACCGCCCTGGGAATCCCCGGAACCTAGCGTTCCAGGGCGTTAAGCGCCTTCCTGTGAAGACGCGGCCATCCAGAATAGCAAAAGCCACAGCGAATGCAATGGCTTTTTTGGATTTTCAAGGCCGTTCGACGGAAATCGTTCGGCGGATCAGGAGGCCTCGATCAGGGATCTCAAGCGGCCTCACCCTCTGACGAGGGCTGAAGAAAATAGAACTGCTACTTGCTGCCCTTGACTTTGGCGATGATTTCTTCCGCCACGTTGCGGGGCGCTTCGTCGTAGTGACTGAACTGCATGGTGTAGGTGCCACGGCCCTGGGTCATGGAGCGCAGGGTGGTGGAGTAGGCGAACATTTCGGCCAAGGGAACCTTGGAGGTGACCACCTTGGTGCCCGCGCGGTCTTCCATGTTCTCGATGCGACCGCGGCGGCTGTTGAGGTTGCCGATCACGTCCCCCATGTAGTCCTCGGGCGTTTCCACTTCCACGGCCATGATGGGTTCCAGCAGCACGGGGCTGGCCTTCTCACTGGCGGCCTTGAAGGCCATGGAGCCGGCAATCTTGAATGCCATTTCGTTGGAGTCCACTTCGTGGTAGCTGCCGTCGAAGAGGGTGACCTTCACGTCCACCACGGGGAAGCCCGCCAGAACGCCGCTGTTGGTGGCTTCCTGGATGCCTTGATCCACGGGCTTGATGTATTCCTTGGGCACCACGCCGCCGACGATGTTGTTGACGAATTCGTAGCCCTTGCCCGCTTCGTTGGGCTCCAGCGTGATCTTGACGTGGCCGTACTGGCCGCGGCCACCGGACTGGCGCACGAACTTGCCTTCGGCATCCACCTTCTTGCGGATGGTTTCGCGGTAGGCCACCTGGGGCTTGCCCACGTTGGCATCCACCTTGAACTCGCGCAGCATGCGATCCACGATGATTTCGAGGTGCAGCTCGCCCATGCCGGCGATGATGGTCTGGCCCGTTTCGGGATCGGTGTGCACCTTGAAGGTGGGATCTTCCTGGGCCAGCTTCTGCAGTGCCAAGGCCATCTTTTCCTGATCCTGCTTGGTCTTGGGCTCGATGGCCACATTGATGACGGGATCGGGGAAATCCATGGATTCGAGCACCACGGGGTGGTTCTCGTCGCAGATGGTTTCGCCGGTATAGACATCCTTGAAGCCCACGGCCGCGCCGATATCGCCGGTGCGCACTTCGGTGATGTCCTCGCGCTTGTTGGCGTGCATCTGAAGCAGGCGTCCGATGCGTTCGCGGCGGCCCTTGGCGGAATTGAAAACGGAAGAACCCGCCGCCAGCACGCCGGAATACACACGGATGAAGGCGAGGCTGCCCACGAAGGGATCGGCCATGATCTTGAAGATCAGGGCGCTGAATGGCTCGTTGTCGTCGGCCTTGCGCTCCACCTCGTTGCCTTCGGGATCCATGCCCTTGATGGCGGGAATGTCCAGAGGGCTGGGCATGTAGCTCACCACGGCGTCGAGCATGGGCTGCACGCCCTTGTTCTTGAACGCGGAGCCGCAGCACATGGGCGTGAACACGAGATTTACGCAGCCCTTGCGGATGCCGTCGCGCAGTTCGTCCTCGGTGAGTTCTTCGCCGCCCAGGTACTTTTCCATCAGGTGTTCGTCGGCTTCGGCCACCATCTCGACCATGTGCTCGCGCCACTTCTTGGCGTCGTCCACCATGTTGGCGGGAATCTCGCCATAGATGACGTTGAAGCCCTTGTCGCCTTCATCGAAGGTGAGAGCCTGCATGGTCACGAGATCCACCACGCCCTTGAAGTTCTCTTCGGCGCCGATGGGAATCTGGATGGGCATGGGCTTGGCCTGGAGGCGGCTGCGCATCATGTCCACCACGCGGTAGAAGTCCGCGCCGGTGCGATCCATCTTGTTGACGAAGGCCATGCGGGGCACGCCGTACTTGTTGGCCTGGCGCCACACCGTTTCCGACTGCGGCTGCACGCCGCCCACGGCGCAGAACACCGCCACCGCGCCATCCAGCACGCGCAGACTGCGTTCCACTTCTGCCGTGAAGTCCACGTGGCCAGGCGTGTCGATGATGTTGATGCGATGCTCCACATCCTTCAACTGGCCGGTCTGCGGCGTCCAGGCGGCGGTGATGGCCGCCGACGTGATGGTGATGCCGCGTTCCTGCTCCTGCACCATCCAGTCGGTGGTGGCGGCGCCATCGTGCACTTCGCCGATCTTGTGGATCTTGCCGGTGTAGTAGAGGATGCGCTCCGTGGTCGTCGTCTTGCCCGCGTCAATGTGGGCCATGATGCCGATGTTTCGGTAGCGGTCGAGGGAGGTGGTGCGGGCCACGGGGGCCTCCTAGCAATGACGGGGTTTCACCACAAAGGGCACGGCGTTGACGAGCAAACGCTGTGCCCTCGGTGATGGGTTCTGGAAACTACCAGCGGAAATGGGCGAAGGCGCGGTTGGCTTCGGCCATCTTGTGAACGTCGTCCTTCTTCTTCATGGAAGCGCCACGGAAGTTCATGGCGTCCAGGATCTC
>JAJTBC010000258.1 GCA_021287085.1 Bacillota bacterium
CTTCGGCGCCACGGCTCAGTTCTTCGTGAACCTGAAGAACAATCCCAATCTGGATTTCAAGGCCAAGAACATGACGGACTACGGCTACACGGCCTTCGGGCGCGTGATTTCGGGCATGGAGGTGCTCGACAAGATCCAGAATGTGAAGACGAAGACGATGAAGGACATGAAGGACGTGCCCGTGACCGCAGTCATGATCCAGGAAGCCAAAGAGGTGCAGTAGCGCCTTGAGGCGTTAGACTATTCCGCTGAACGGAACTTCGGAGCCACCATGTCCACTTCTCCCATTCGCGTGCTGATCGCCAAGCCCGGCCTGGATGGCCATGATCGCGGCGCCAAGGTCGTGGCCCGAGCGTTGCGCGATGCGGGCATGGAAGTGATCTACACGGGCCTGCGCCAGACCCCGGCCCAGATCGTCACCGCCGTGGTGCAGGAGGATGTGCGCGTGCTGGGCATGTCCATCCTCAGCGGCGCCCACAACCAGATCTTTCCTGAAGTGATGCGGCTCTTGAAGGAAAAGGGCGTGGACGACGTGCTCGTCTTCGCGGGCGGCATCATTCCCGAGGAGGATGTGCCTGGCCTCCAGGCCCTCGGCATCAAGGCCGTGTTCCCGCCCGGCACCAACACCGAAGACGTGGTGGCCATGATCCACAAAGAACTAGGCGTGGCCACGCTCTAGTCTCTAGCGAATCCACCGCGTATCTTCAGGGGCCTTGAAGCGGAACAGATCCGAAGCGAACGGGCCAGGAGTGCGCGGACTGACCAGCACCAGTGCCTGACGAGCGCCCGTGCCATCCATCCAGCTGATGCGGGTCGGGAACTGCCCTGCCCCTTCCACTTCCACCGTGGGCAGGCCTTCCCGACGGGGCGTCAGCACGACTTTGGATCCTGCCGCCTTCGCGTGATAGGCCTCTTTCAGAGAGCGTGGGTCCACCAGGATGCGGATCAGGGGCAATTCCAGCATCATGGCCTTGAGATCAAAACGCTGGGCCGTGCGGGTGCGGGGATCGAACTGGATGAGAGAAAGTCCATCGCCCACCACGAGGAGTCCTTCATCGTAGGCCACGCGAATCCGCCCCCCCATGGCGACCTGCAGCAATCCCCCCTTCTTCATGACGCCAAAGACCTCGCTCTGGGATTCCTGCACGAAGCGGCTTTCCAGGCGCGGCAGCGCGGGCAGCGCCGTCCACCAACTGGGCAAAGCCTGGGCTGACAAAGCCGAACACAGCACGAGATTTGCCGCCAGCGCGCGAGCGTTCACGCCTCGCTCCGTGTCCATTCGAGATTCAGACGGATGGACGAAGAAGGATCCACCTTCTCGAGGGCCTTCTCCGCCACCACTCGTCCACCATGTCGGGCCTGGACCACCAGTTCGAGATGGGAATCCTGGAAATCCAGAGGCAGCTCCAGTCGGATCGTCGGGGAGGAATGGTCGGTGTGGCCGTTGATGGCTGCCGGGGGATGGACGTTGTTCAATAGCGCCCCCAGCGCCGTCTTGGGGCTGGCCACTTTGGGCTTGGGCAGGGCCGCGGGCTTGGCGACAGCAGGGGCCTGGGCCTTGGCAGGCTTCAACGACGGCATCTTCGTGAGGGGCACCTTGGGGGTGGCGACTTTGGGAGGAGCGCCCGCTGGAAGCGAAGGCAGATGCACGGTCGGCGCAGGAATGGATGCAGGCGCAGACGGCTCCGCTCCGGCCTCGTCCATGAGGGCGTCCATGGAAGGCAGATCGTGGAGCGCCAAGGGCACCGGCGACGGGGTGGGCCGAGGAGGCGGGGGGGCCATCGGAGCGGGTTCCGGTGTGGTCTCAGGGAAGTGATGGGCCTTGATGTGGGCCAGCGACAGGCGAGTGATGCCGCGCAAGGTTTCAAACACGCCTGTGCCATCGGAAGCGACGCTCTGGAAACTGGGAAGACGGTGCTGATTGAGTTCAGCTTCCAACTGCTCCACCGGCAGCACGTTTTTCAGATCCCGCTTGTTCCACTGGAAGATCATGGGGATCTCGCGAATGTTCACGCCCAGTTCCCGCAGGTTCTCCTCGAGGTTCTGGTAGCTTTCCTTGTTCGCGTCCAGCATGGGCATCTGGCTATCCGCCACAAATACGATGCCATCCACCCCTTTCAGCACCAATTTGCGCGTGGAGTTGTAGAAGACCTGCCCCGGCACGGTGTAGAGCTGCAACTTGGCCTTGAAGCCCCCCACGATGCCCACTTCCAGCGGCAGGAGATCGAAGAAAAGGGTGCGGTCCGTCTCGGTGTTGAGCGACACCATTTCGCCCCTGGCCTGCTGGGACGTCTGGCCGTAGATGGCGTTGAGATTGGTCGTCTTGCCGCACAGACCGGGGCCGTAATAGACGATTTTGGCCGTCATCTGGCGTGTGGCGTGGTTGAAGAAGACCATTCCGATGAATCCTCGATTTCTCGGTCAGTGTATCCCAAAAATACGCCCAAGCCCCAGCCCTTAAAGTGGGTTGCCTCCACAAATGGGGGTCGTGCTTGGGCCTATGCAGCCATGCAAGTACTTGATTATGGGTTTCGGCCGTCTTTCAAAACCCCTTGAATGTAAGCCCAGGTCCAGGGCAGGACCATCGTCTTTTTTACGTTTTGTCCTCACCGAATGGGGTCATCAGCCCTTGGGTGATGAAGGGGGTCCCAAAGGTTCGAGGGTTTTCAGAACCTCCAGCACCTGCTGATCGTGCTTGCGCGTATCGATCTCGCGCAGAATGCGACGGATGACGCCTTGGCGATCGATGATGAACGTCACCCGCTTGGCCATGCCCAACAGGGGCATTTTCACGCCGTAGGCCGTGATGATGGCGCGATCGGTATCGACCAAGAGCGAAAACGGCAGGGAGAACTTCTTGGCGAAGCTCTCGTGACTGTCCTGGTCGTCGGCGCTGACGCCTAAGACTACGGCGTCGGCCGCCTTCAGAGCCCCATACCCATCCCGCAGGGAACAGGCCTGGGCCGTGCATCCCGGCGTATCGTCCTTGGGATAGAAGTACAACACCACGATCGATTTTTCTCGGAAATCCGCCAGGCGAATCAAGGCCCCGTGCTGATCCCTGGCCTCGAAGAGAGGTGCCTTGACGCCTTCCTTCAGATCCCCGGCCGTGGCCCAGCCGAACAGGGAAAGCAGCGCCGCCATTAGGGTTCGGGGCATCGTCATGGGGACTCCTTTTTGTGATTCTTGTGCGGCAGGAGAGCGTGCCTTCAGCAGCTTCGCATGACTCCCACGAGGCGCCCCTGCACCTGCACGCGATCCGGCGCATAGCACTTGGGGCTCAAATTGGGATTGTGCGGAATGAGCCAGACGCCTTCGCGGTCGCGACGGAATTCCTTAAGCGTCACGTCCTCGCCATCCAGCAAGGCCACCACGCGATCACCGTTGCGGTAATCCCCCGCTTTCTGCAGCACCACCAGATCACCGTCCAGGATGGAGTCTTCCACCATGGAATCCCCGTGAACCCGCAACACGAAAAGATCGTGGCGATCCCGATGGATGGCGGCAGGCACTTCCATGGGCGTGGCGCGGGTATCGGGAATGAGCGGCTCGCCTGCGGCGACGTGCCCCAGAAAAGGAATGAGGCGACCAATGCCAGGTGCGCCCGAAGCGCTGGTGCCACGACTCGTGGCGGCAGCTTCAGGCTTGGTGCGAGCCACCGTAGTTTCCTTCACCACGATGTTGTTGCCCACGCCGTGGCTGCGGTCGAGGAAGCCCTTTTCCGTGAGGTGCTGCACGTGTTTGTGGATCGTGCTCACCGCGCTGGAGCCCACGCCCTCCGCGATTTCTTTGAGGGTGGGGCTGCGGCCTTCTTCCTGGAGGAACGTGCGGATGAACTGCAGCACCGCAAATTGACGTTTGGTGAGATTGGAGGCTTTCATGGATTCCAAGCTAGAGGGAGATCGCATCCGGGTCAATCCTTTTTTTTCGCTTTTTTTCGCCCGGAGGTCATCCGCTTTCGATGCCCAAAAATCCTACCATTTAGGTACACTTTGGATAGTTCGTTTTCGTCACCGCTTCTGTTCGCGGTCCTGTTTTCCTGAAGAGGAGATCCATGTCTTCCACCCCCGACCCTACGAAGACCCTCATCAACGACTTTTCTGTGGAAGTCGCCACGGTGAACGGCTCCGGTAGCCAGACCGCCAATAACGTGCTGATGCGTTCCATTTTCCAGATGGGCGTGCCGGTCAGCGGCAAGAACCTCTTCCCTTCCAATATCGCGGGACTGCCCACGTGGTTCCAGATCCGCGCCAATCATAAAGGCTACGTGGCCCGCAAGCACGATGTGGATCTCATGATCTGCATGAACGCCGAAACCGCGCGGGAAGACGTGGCGAAGCTCAAGCCCGGCGCGCTGTGCCTCTACGACGAACCCCTGAAGCTCGATACGCTGCGCGAGGATCTGACCTTCATCCCCGTGCCCTTCCAGCAGCTGGTGACGGCTTCCTGCCCGGAACCCAAGCTGCAGAAGCTCGTGAAGAACATGATCTACGTGGGTGTGGCCGCCCAGATGCTCGGCATCGACATGGACGAAGTGCGCTTGGCCATGAGTCGTCAGTTGAAGGGCAAGCAGAAGGCCATCGAACTCAATGGCAACGCAGCTCAGGCGGGCTTTGATTGGGCCGCCCAGCACATTCCGCCCCAGAATCGTCTGAAGATCGTGCGCGACACCAAGACCCAGGGCCAGATCATCATCGACGGCAACACCGCTTGCGCCCTCGGCGCGCTTTTCGCGGGCGTCACCGTGGTGGCGTGGTATCCCATCACGCCCAGTTCCAGCCTGGTGGAAACCTTGGCCGATTATGCGAAGAAGTACCGCAAGGATCCTGAAACCGGCAAGACCAACGTCGCCATCGTGCAGATGGAGGACGAGCTGGCCAGCGCCGGCGCCGTGATCGGCGCGGGCTGGGCGGGCGCACGAGCCATGACCGCCACGGCCGGCCCCGGCATCTCCCTGATGTCGGAATTCATCGGGCTGGCCTACTTCGCCGAGTGTCCCTCGGTGTTCATCAACGTGACGCGCATGGGCCCTTCCACGGGCCTGCCCACGCGCACCAGCCAGGGCGATATCGAGATCTGCGCCAAGTGCAGCCACGGCGATACGTACCACCTCTGCCTCTACCCCGGGAATATGGAAGAGTGCTTCCAGTTCACGTACGAATCCTTCGACCTGGCCGAACGTTACCAGACGCCGGTCTTTGTGGTCACCGATCTGGATTTCGGCATGCAGAACTGGGCCTCCAAGCCCTTCGCCTATCCCGAAACCGCCTTCGACCGGGGCAAGGTGCTCTGCGAAACCAAGCTCAAGGAGATTCAGGATTGGGGCCGCTACAAGGATTCCGATGAAGACGGCATCTGCTCCCGCACCGTAGCGGGCACGCCCGGCAGCAAGGGCGCGTACTTCACGCGCGGCACCGGCCACAACGCCAATGCCCTGTATTCCGAAAAGCCTGAAGACTGGAAGGGCAACATCGACCGTTTGCGCCGGAAGTTCGACAACGCGCGCGCTTCCGTACCCGCCCCCATCCTGCGCAGCGTCGGCGCCAAGCGCGGCGTGCTGGCCTACGGATCGAGCGATCCCGCCATCATCGAGGCGCTGGACATCCTGCGCGAACAGCACGACAAGAAATACGATTACCTGCGCCTGCGGGCCTTCCCCTTCACCCAGGAGGTGGAAGCTTTCATCACCAACATGGATGTGATCTACGTGGTGGATCAGAACCGCGATGGGCAGATGGCCAATCTGCTCTGCGAGTTCTTCCCTCAGCACGCGGCCAAATTGCGCAAGGTGCGCCACTACGACAGCACGGCCATCAACGCCCAGACCGTCATCGATCAGATCAACGCTTTTGAGACCACGAAGTGAGCGAGCCCACCATGACCACCACGACTCCCACCACCGCTCCCACCAACAAAATCGGCCTCACCAAGCAGGACTACATGGGCGCCAAGTCCACGCTCTGCGCGGGCTG
>JAJTBC010000260.1 GCA_021287085.1 Bacillota bacterium
GATCCAGGCTGAAGAGCTCTGTGGAGGCCGTGCCGGAGTGCATGTAATCCACTCGCAGCGTGCGCGGAGGCGCGGCGGCCAGGGCCCAGGCCGAAAGAAGCATCAGGAAGGCACGAAGGGCGTTCATGGAGCCAGCATAGCGGCATTGGAGGCGTGGCAAAATGAGCAATGGACCTGGAGATCATCATGCTCAATCCCAAGCAGCGCCAGTATCTCAAAGCCCAGGCTCATCACCTGAGCCCGGCGGTTCATATCGGCAAGGCTGGTGTGACGGACGGCTTGGCCCAGGAACTGGACGTGATGCTGGAAAGCCTCGAGCTGCTCAAGCTCAAGCTGAACCAGAACACCTTCGAGGATCTGGATTCGGTGGTGGAAGCCCTCACCCGCAAAGTGGAAGGGCTTCAACACGTCTGGACCATCGGCCACACGATCCTGGTGTTCCGACCCAGTCGGAACAAGCCCACCCGCTACCCGTTGCCCTGAGCTTCGAAGCCATTCTTTTGTCCGAGCTTCGTTCGTCCGATAGAACTTTGTCGGAGGGAATGTGGCCTACTTGTCGTGGCTTCAGGATGGCGTTCTTCAGCGCTGGGCGCTGGAGAAGGATTGCGTGCTGGGGCGAAACCACGACGACAGCGATCTTTTTTTTCCGGATCAGCCCAAAGTTTCACGAAGGCATGCGTCCTTGTCGCTGCAGAGGGATACCTGGTGGATCAAGGATCTGGATTCCCGCAACGGAACCCGCTTGAAGGGTGAATCCCTTCCCGTGGAGGGGGCGGCCTTGACCGATGGCGATGACATCAGGATGGGCGATCTCGTGTTGCGCTTCACCTTGGGCTTTCCTGGCCTGGATCCCGATCTTTTCGTGGAACGGGTAGGGGATCTCCTGACGGAAGTGAAGCCCGAACCGGCCCAAGCGTTGAGGCTGGTGCGGGGCCTCGAGTTGCTGCATCGCTCCACGGAAGCCCTGCTCATGGAGAGTTCCTCCTCTTCCATGATCGAGAGTCTGCTTTCGGAAGCCATGAAGCTGCTCTCTGCCGAGCGAGGGTTTGTGGTGATGATCGGCAGCGACGGCAGCTGGCGCACGGCCAAGCGGGTGGGCGAAGTGGGCACGTACGGCGGCCTTTCGCAATCGGTGCTGCGCTACGTGTCCACCCAGCGCACGGGCGTGCTTTCCAACGCTCCCATGCAGGATCCGCGTTTCGGCGGCGTGAGTCTGGCCGAAATGCACACCGGCGCGCTGCTGTGCGCTCCCATGGAGATCGAAGGGCAAGTGATGGGCATGCTCTACCTGGATCGGGTGGAGGAGGGGCGGCCCTTCAGCCGCTTGGACCTGGCGCTGGTGCAGGCTTTCGTGCGCCACGGCGCTTTGGCCTTGCGGCATGCCAACCTGGCGCAGCAGGCCCTGGGGCAGGCGGAAGTGCAAAGCGAAACCTTGCGGTTGCGCTACCTCAACGAAAGCCTGGTGGCCCAGACCGGGGAGATCCTCACCGCCATGGGCTCCTCCCTGCGGTGGCTCCAGAGCTACGGCGACAAGCTGGCGGGAGAACAATCCGCGGTGCTGCGCCACGAGATCATGCATCTCCATCAACTGGTGGAAGCCGCCTCCCACGAAGTGCTGCTGGAGCCCAAGGAAGAAACCTCCACCCAACTGAGCCTGGAAGAGCTTCAGGCCTCCCTCGAACCCGCGTGGCGCAACCTGCTGGGCCTTCGAGGAGCGGAGCTGTTCATGGAGCCCGCGCCGACTGGGCAGTGCTGGGCAGCGGGTTCCGTCACCCGTCAGGCTGTGGTGGGGCTGGTGGAACCGCTTCTGCTCACGCTGAGCGCCGGTCAGCAGCTGGTGGGACGCTGGCTGGATCAGGGTGGCAACCGGGCGCTTCAGTTCGCTTTCCCGCCCGAAACCCATCGTCCCTCCGCCGATGCGTGGACGCTGCGAAGCCTGCATCGGGCAGGCATTGTATGGCGCTGGAATGAACAGCTGCTCACCCTCACCTTTCCCCGCGGCGGTCAGTCGGGAATGGATATCCAGGCCGTGCCGATGCTGGGACTGGTTTCCGAGGATTCCCGCCTGATGGGCCTTTTCCATACCGTGGCCGAGGCCGCCGAACTGGTGATCTTCCCCATGGAAGAGGAACCGCCGCTGCCGCCGCTGCCGATGTTCCGCTACCTCGTGCTGGACGCCAAGAGCCTGCAGGACCCCGTCGCCTGCATCAGCGCCTATCGCCATCATCCCAACTTCACCACGGTGCCCATCCTGGTGGTGCGCGCCCAGGAGGAAACCTTCACGACCCTGCTGGCCGCCGGAGCCACGGATTGGCTGCCAGAGAGTTTCCGCTGGGAGACGCTGCATCATCGGCTCCAGGTGCTCAAGGGACAGGACGCCCTTCAGCGCAAAGCCCTCATGGCCGAGCGTCTGGATTCCTTCCGCCAGATGGCGGGCACCCTCAAGCACGAGATCAACAACCCCTTGGCCGTGATCTCCCTTCAGGTG
Source organism: Bacillota bacterium (assembly GCA_021287085.1). Taxonomy (GTDB): domain Bacteria; phylum Acidobacteriota; class Holophagae; order Holophagales; family Holophagaceae; genus JAYREN01. The sequence continues at coordinate 2,489 of JAJTBC010000260.1, forward strand.
GAAATGCTGGAGCGCAAGTACCCCGACGAGCCCAAGCTCGGCAAGATCGCCGAGATGGTGGAGCGCATTCAGGGCCTCATGGAAGTCCTCCAGAAGATGCGCGAAGCGCCGCTGGAAAGCTACGCCGACGGTTCCAGCATCGTGAAAGTGAGTTAGGCGTTCTCCCGCTGAAGCCGCATGCGCACACGTTTGGGCGCCTGGGGCGGCTCCGGCAAGGCCAGCAGCGCGTGATCCAGCAGGTGGGTGGTTTTCACGTTCTTCATGGCCCGCAGCAAACAGTATTTCAGATCGGGAATGGTGGTTTGCAATTGCGCCACCAGGGCCTTGATCTGGGCGCGACTGGATTCCAGCACCGAGGCGCCGCACAGGGGACAGCCGCAGGGCACGAGAGGATAGCCCTTGAGCCAGGCAAAGCGGCGCAGATCCTCTTCTTCGCAGGTGCCCAAAGGGCGAATGACCGTGTTGGCGCCATCGTCGCTGATGAGCTTCAGGGGCATGGTGGAAAGGCGGCCTTCATAGAACTGATTGATGAGCAAGGTTTCGATGAGATCGTCGAGATGATGGCCCAGGGCGATCTTGGTGAAGCCGTGCGTCTTGGCATGGGTGTAGAGGACGCCACGGCGCAGCCTGGAGCAGATGGCGCAGGGCGTGATGTCAGGCTTCTTTCGCACCAGCGCATCCACGGGGGCCGAGAGAATGGTGTGAGGCACTTTCAATTCCTCGCACACTTCCGCGATGCGGTCGGGGTTGTAGCCGGGAAAGCCGGGATCGAGGGTGGCGCCGTGGATCTCGAAGCGCACGGGAGCGCGCTTCTGGAGCGACAACAATAGATCCAGGCAGGCCCAGGAATCCTTGCCGCCCGAAAGGCCCACCAGGATGCGGTCGCCCTCTTCGATGAGGCCGTACTCGGAAACACAGACGCCCACTTTGCGTCGTAGCCGTTCCTCCAACTTGGGAAGCTCGCGCAGATCGGCTTCGGTAGGCGGCAGGCTCAGGGAGGGCAGGGCGCAGGGATTGGACATGACCTCAAAGCCCGCAGGGTTTCCGCAATCCCTGTTTGAACTGGTTGGCCAGATCCTGGGTGTAATCGGGGCAGGTGCAGTTGGGGCAGGCGTTGCTGCCGCTTTCCACACAGAGGTCTGCGAGGGAAACCGTATCCATGAAACGGGCCACGTGATCGGCCAGCTGCTTCCACAGCAGACGGTTCATCTTTTCGTCGGCCTGCAAGGCGGAATGCGCGGCCTTGGGATCTTCCTTGGCGGCGGCGTAGAAGGCCCCGTCCGTGAGGCGCAGTACATCACCCACGCTCACTTCGTTGCAGGGGCGCGTCAGCACGTAGCCGCCCTTGGGCCCGCGCACGCTGGTCACGATGCCCGCCTTTTTCAGCTTGTTGAAGATCTGCTCCAGAAAGGGCAGGCTCAGCTTCTGGCGTTCGGCGATGAGATGCAGCGGCACCGGCTGACCATGGCTGTAGTGGGCCAGGTCGAACAGAGCTTGCATCGAATAACGTCCACGGGCCGAGATCTTCAAGGGAAAGCCTTCCAGGAGGAAGGCTCCAGTCTAGGGTTCTTGATTGATTCGGTCAAGAATGGGAAACAGGATAGCTGGATGGACAGGATGAAAGCCGGAGCAGTGGGATTTCCATCGAAATGCCAACCTGCCAGAGAATCGCTCCAGTCATTCCTTCTTTCCCTTTTCGTGTGGTTCGTGTCCTTCGTGGTGAATGTTTTAGGATTCACCCTTCCGACACTCAATCCTCGTCATCCTCGTCGCTGGGCTTGCGAGGCGCCAGGGTCACTTCCTGAGGCGTGTCCA
>JAJTBC010000278.1 GCA_021287085.1 Bacillota bacterium
GTGGACGAGCGCTACGCCCGGGAGATCGAAGCCCTCTACGCGGGCGACCCCTCCACGGAGATCTCCCGGGACCCCACCGGCCTTCCGCGGACGACCTGAGCCCCTCCCCCCGGGGAGGCCGACGCCATGAGGGATCGTTGGGCCGCTCCCAGGGAGCCCGCGCCTGCCAGAATGGGGAAGGAGCCTCCCCCATGGTCCGTCCCTCGATCGTCATCCTCACGGGCGCGGGCATCAGCGCGGAATCGGGCCTCAGCACCTTTCGCGGCAACGGAGGCCTTTGGGAAGATCGACGGGTGGAAGAGGTCGCCACGCCAGAGGCCTTCGCGGCCGATCCGGATTCGGTGCATCGCTTCTACAACCTGCGCCGCGCCCAGTTGCGCGACGTGAAACCCAACGCCGCCCACCACGCCCTGGCGGAGCTGGAGCGCGCCTGGAAAGGCCCGTTCCTGTTGATCACGCAGAACGTGGACGATCTGCATGACCGCGCGGGAAGCCAGCGGCTTCTGCACATGCACGGGGAATTGCGCAAGGCCCGCTGCCTTCGGTGCGGCGCCATCCACCCATGGGATGGAGCCCTGGATCAGGCCACGCCCTGCCCCTCGTGCCATCAGCGATCTTCGCTGCGCCCCCACATTGTCTGGTTCGGGGAAATGCCGCTGGACATGGAGCGGATCGAACTGGCCCTCTATCTGTGCGATCTTTTCGTGAGCATCGGAACTTCCGGCAACGTCTATCCTGCAGCGGGCTTTGTGCAACAGGTGGGCGCTCAGGCGCACACCCTCGAACTCAACCTCGATGCCTCCCAGACCACCAGCCTTTTCCACGAAAGCCGACGCGGAAAGGCCACCGACTTGGTCCCTGCGTGGGTCCAGGAAATCTCCGGCTAGACGCTCTGGCGCAACTTCGATGACGTTCTCGGTTCCCACCCTCTTCCACTTTCGGCTCCATAAATCCAAGCCCAAGGTGGGATCCGCGTGCCTGGACGACACTCACCGCACCATGCTCGGCTTGGCGCTGGCGGGGGAAGCGGCCTCCCATCCTGGGCTTTCGGGCCTCTATCCCCTGGCGGATGGACACGATGCCTTTGCGGCGCGGGTCATGCTGGCAGACGCGGCGGAACGCAGCATCGATGTGCAGTACTACATCTGGCGCGACGATACCTCGGGGCGATTGCTGCTACACCATCTGCGGCAGGCCTCCGAGCGCGGGGTGCGAGTAAGACTGCTGCTGGACGACAACAACACGAAAGGGTTGGAAGGCGTGCTCACCTGTCTCCATGCTCCTCCCGCCATGGAGGTGCGTCTCTTCAATCCCCTGTGGTACCGGCATCTCCGGGTGATCGATTACCTGTTCGATTTCCGCCGCGTCAATCGGCGCATGCACAACAAATCCTTCACGGTGGACAACCAGGTCACGGTGGTCGGCGGGCGAAACGTCGGCAACGAGTACTTCGGCGCAGGCGAAGGAGTCATGTTCGCGGATCTGGACATGCTGGCCGTGGGGCCCGTGGTGAACGACGTGTCTCGGGATTTCGATCGGTACTGGAACAGCGCTTCGGCCTTTCCTTTGGATTACGTGCTTCCCAAAGTGCCCTCCTGCGAGGTGAACCCCGAAGCCCCTTCCGACCCCCTCACCCAGGTTTACCTCAAGGCCCTGGCCCAATCCGATCTCGTGCAGAAGCTGGAGAGAGGAACGCTCCCCCTGCAATGGGCGAAAACCTTTCTGGTCAGCGATGATCCCGCCAAAGTGCTGGGGGACGTGGAGCCCTCTCGCACCATGATGGGCCAGCTCCGAGAGGTACTGGACGCCGCCCAATCCCAACTGACCCTCGTCTCTCCGTACTTCGTGCCCACGGTCACGGGAGCTCACGCCTTGGCCAAATGGGTGAGCCAAGGCGTCGCCGTCTCCGTGCTGACCAATGCGCTTTCGGCCACCGATGTGATGCCTGTCCACGCGGGCTACGCCAAGTACCGTAAGCAGCTGCTGAAGGCGGGCGTTCGCCTTTTCGAACTCAAGCGCCACGCCACCCTCAATGCCAGCGGTCGTCGCCGCCATCATGGCTACAGCGGAGCCAGCCTTCATGCCAAGACCTTTGCGCTGGACGGAAGCCAGATTTTCGTGGGCTCCTTCAACATGGATCCCCGTTCCGCGCGTCTCAACACGGAAATGGGACTGGTCATGGATTGCCCCACCCTCGCGCAGCAGCTGCTGCAAGGGCTGACGCAGAACAGCGGCACCCACACCTACGAAGTGACCCTTCACCACGACCGGCTGCGCTGGACCACCGAGGAGAATGGCCAAACGGTGGTGTACGACCGGGAGCCTCTGACTTCCTGGTGGCGACGCGCGGCGGTGCGAATCCTCTCCTGGCTTCCCTTCGAGTGGCTCCTATGACCATCCCCTGCAAGGATCCCGTCCTGCCCGTCGGGACCGAAGGAGGATCACCCCCGTGATGCCCGCACCGCGCCTCGTGCTATTGCCCACTCGGCAGCGCCGACTGCACCTGCTGGCCCATACCCGGCGAATGGCCGTGGTCATCCTGCCGCTGGGCGCAGGCATGGGGTTGCTGGTCGCCATGGCCCTGCGGGCCCTGTGGGCCTTCGAGCCCTGGGTGAACCACGCGGGAAAGACGCTGCATGTGAGCCTCCTGCTGCCCGCCTTCGGACTTTTCCTCGCCACGGCCTTCCTCCATTTCACGGGAATCGGCGAAGTGTCCCTGCTGAAGGATCTGGCTCTCGCCAAGCAGAACCCCACCCAGGTCTTTCCCTTTTGGGTATCGCTGGGGAAGGTGGTGGCCTGCGGACTCACCATCGGGTTCGGAGGAAGCCTTGGGGTGGAGGGGCCAGGCAAGTGGTTTGGCGCGGCAGTGGGCCTTCAGGCCCATCGGGCGCTAACCTTCCTCTCCGGCCTGTGGGCGCCCTTGCGACGCCTGAAAGTGCCTCCCCTGGTGATGATTCGCGCTGGCGCGGGCGCGGCCCTGGCGGCGGTGTTCCGCGCGCCTCTCTCCGGCGCCTTGATGGCTGCGGAGTCCCATGGCCGCGTGGATTCCGTGTCCCTGGTGCCTTGCCTCGTGGCAGCGGCCTCCGGCTATGTGACCTTCGCCTCCACCAATGGGCTGAAGCCCTTGCTGCCCATGCCGGGGCTGCCCCCTCTGGGTGGCTGGGAGATCGCCTCGGCCCTGGGGCTGGGATTGCTGGCGGGCCTCGTGGCGAACCTTTTCCAATGGGCTCTTTCCACCGTGCATCGGCACCTGCGCCGCGTTCCCCTACTGTGGCGCGGGCTGGCAGCGGGCCTGGGCCTGGTGCTGCTGGCGCTTCCCGCCCACGTCTTCTGGCCGGGGCTGCCCGTGACCCAAGGCGGCGGATTGGAGTTCATCACCCGATTGCTGGCCGATCCCGCGCCCGCGCCGTGGGCCTTGGCGTTCCTCGCGCTGAAGCTTTTAGCCACCGCGCTGACCTTGGCGGGCGGAGGCGTCGGTGGCCTCTGGCTCCCCAGCCTCGCCATGGGCGCCAGCCTCGGCGCAGCCTTTGCGGGCGCTTTCGGCCTCGCCCATCCAGGCTACCTGCTGGTGGTAGGCGCCGCAGCCTTCACCGGAGCCACCCATCACACGCTGCTGGTGCCCGTGGTATTCCTCGCAGAAACCACGGCCCAGGCCTCGCTGGTAGTACCGGCCTTGGTGGCCACCACGCTTTCCTTCCTGGTTTCCCGCACACGGGATTAGCGAGCCATCGCCTCGCCAAAACGGAAGCTGGATACCGTGAGGCTGCCCATGAAATCCGTTTCGTGGTACACGGCCTGGGCCGCTTCCTGCTCGGCGGCGCCCAACGCCACCATGAGGGGCAGCAGATGTTCTTCCCGTGGATGGGCCAATCGCGCCGCTGGAGCGGCTTCCCATTGAAGCAACGCAGCAAGGCGTGCCTTGTGTGGCAACGCGAGAGACTGATGCAACCAGGCATCGAAGGCCGCGGAAGGCGCCTTGCCTTGGGGTCCGAAGGCGCGCAGGTTGTGATAACTCAAGCCGCTTCCCACGATGAGAACGCCTTCCTCTCGCAAAGGCGCTAACGCGCGACCCAAGGCCACATGAGCTGCAGGATCGAGGCCTCGCCTCAGCGAAAGTTGCACCACCGGGAGCTTGGCGTCGGGATAGGCCACCGCCAGAGGCGCATACATGCCGTGATCGTAGCCCCGCTGATCGTCCACCGCCGCGGGAATCTTCGCGGCCTCCAGCAGCGCCACCGCACGTTTCGCCAACGCCGGATCGCCCGGGGCATCGTAGTGAATGTGGTAGGTGTGCTCGGGAAAACCGTAGTAGTCATAAATCATCGACGGGTTCGAATGGCCCTGCACGGTGAAGACTGGCATTTCCCAATGGGCGGAGATCATCAGCATGGCTTTGGGCGCGCCGCCAACATCCAACACCATGCGACTCAACGACGACGCTAGGCGCGAGTACGGTCCGTCGATCATGCCTTCCACCCATGGCCACGGACCCCCTCCATGGGAGAGATAGAACGTCGGCAGCGGGGTAGGCATGAGAAGAACCTTTACCCCACTATAACGGTCTGTCTAGGCCTTCAACGCTTGGCTGAGCGCTTCGGCGAAAGGCTTGGGCGCTTCCTGCTGGGGCACGTGGCCGCAGGCCTCCACGGGAAAGAGGACTGCGTTGGGCAAAGCCTGGAGCATCCGGCGAGCGTAGCTCAAAGGCATCAATTGATCGGAAACGCCCCACACCAGCTTGACGGGAACCCGCATTTCCCGAAGCTGGTCCTCGGTGAGCAACCACGGAAACATGGTGGCGGCGGTCGCCGAGAAGCGCGCCAGAGGGCCACGCGACGCTCTTCGAACCGTATCGTCGAGCACGTGATCAGGAATGCGGGGGCTGGCGGCATCCCTGAGATGGCGCATGGTGATGCGTGCTTCCTCGCGAGTGGTGGGCGTGAGCTTGATTTCAGGGTTCGGCTGGCCCAACAATGGACCGCCGTTGATGGCCACCACGCGCTCCACCTTGTCGGGGTGGCGATAGGCATAGACCATGGCCATCCATGCGCCCAGGGAGTTGCCGCCGATGATGCAGGGTTGGTCTGAGGTCTGGGAAGCGATCACGGTTTCAAGAGCGCCGAAGATATCGGCGGTGGGCAGCGGTCCCGTGTGAGGCGCGCTATCGCCATGCCCCAACAGATCCAGGAGGATCACGCGATGGCTCGCCAACAGCGAAGACACCGCTCGGAACCAGGTCCCGGCATGATCCCCGGCGCCATGCAGCAGCACCAGCGGTTTGCCTTGGCCGCCCACGAACACCGTCTGAGGGCCCCATTCCGAGGGGATCGTCAGCTTTTGCATGCCCGCCTTGAGCAGGGCGCGCCGCGTGGTCCAGTCCCAGAGCGTCAAGGGGCGCTTGAGCACCAGCCAAAGCATGCCCAGGAGTGAAAGCCCCACCAGCACGCCGATTACGATGAATCCGACCTTCATGTCCTTCCTCCCCCTTTCCTTGCTTGCTTGAGCACGACCCTACTCCTGATAGGCTCCCCACCGGATGACCGTGGCGGCCCACACGAACCCCAGCCCTGCTCCCACGAACACGATGTTGGAACCTTCCTTGATCTTTCCATCCCGAAGGCCCAACTCCAGGGAAAGCACCTGGTCGTTCTGCCCGACGTGCCCGTAGTCTTCGAGATACGTGCTCTGGTGAGCACCCAATCCAAGTTCCGCCAGCACGGCATCGTGGGCGCTGCGCTTGAAGTGGAGGATCGCCAGGTAATCCAGGTCGTGCTGCTGGAGGCCGGAACGCTGCAGGGCCTCCCGAATCACGGCATAGAAATTGGGCATGGTCACTTCGCCGAGCTTCGCCTTGAAGGCGTTCTCGTCAGGCACCACGAAGTGGGCACGGCCCTCGTCGCCGGGAGCCGGCGGCCAAGCACAGGATCCCAAGGTGGGCACGATGCACATCTCCGAAAGGGAGCCATCGCCCTTGAAGGAAGAAGCCATCAACACGTTGCGTCCTGCGTTTTTCCGCAGCACCAGCGCGGATCCGCCGGAACCGATATCGAGCATGAAGCGCGTCTCGGGCACCGAGAGATCGATGAGATCGTTGTTGCGATAGCCCGACACCAGCAGCACGGTGTTGAGCTCGTCGTGCGTCATCATCAGGGATTGGGCCAGATCCAGGGCCACCATCATGGAGCCGCACATGGCCTCCATGTCGAAACTCCAGGCCTTCTTGGCACCCAGCTGGTCGGCCACGTACAGACCCGCCAGCCAGCATGGATAGTCCTTGTGCTGGGCGCCGCACCAGATCACCAGATCCACTTCGGAGGCTTCGATCTCGGCATTGGCCAGGGCTTGGCGAGCCGCCGCCACGCCCATGAACGCCGTGGTTTCGCCGGGCCCCGCGACCGGCTTGCTTTTCACGCCGAACTTGAGGGCCACCACTTCCTCTGGAAGTCCCGTGGCGGTGGCCAATTCCGAGGCGGTGAGCCTGCCTTTGGGAAACCATGTGCCGTGACCCACGATGCCGATGTGCATGACCGCCTCCGAGAAAAATGATACATGAATCATCTCTCATTTCGAAAAAATAATTTTAAATTCAATTTTTTATTATTATTAAAATTAATTTATGTAAATAATTTTTTGATTGATTTCAATTTGACGTTATGTCTGAATCAATTCTCATGAGTCCCACCCTTTCTCTTTCCGATCCAAAAGACCTTGTCTCCGAAGAAATCCGCTTCCCGGAAACGGGAGAGCGGCTCATCGACGCGGCGGTGCGCTGTTTTGCAGCCAAGTGGTACGGCACGGTGTCGGTCGCGGAAATCTGCCGGGAAGCGGGGCTTTCCAACGGCGTGTTCTATCGCTACTTCCCCGACAAGGAAGCGCTCTTCAAGATCATCCTGGGCCGGGTACTCCAGCGCGTTCGCTCCGCTCTCCCCATGGCGGGGAGTGGCACGTACCAGGAACGGTTGCATCATCTGGCGGAATCGATGTTCCGCTTCTCCAGGGACCATGCCGATCTCATTACCGTGTTTCGCGAAGGGCAGTACCGCTTCTTCGAGTACGAACGTCAGCTCGTGACCATCTATCAGCGCATCCTCAACGTCCTGCTGGAGCGGGAGACTCCCTTTTCGGAATACCTCTACGCCTTCGGCGGTCTGCGCTTCTCCGCCATTCGTTGGGCCAGGGGCGCCGCGCCCATCGATCTCGAGTCCACTTGCCGCATCGTGTCGGAAGGCCTGTTCCCCGGCCTTTCCTTCGATCCCGAAAAGACGTTCGGCGGATCCGCCCTGCCCTTGCCGGTGCCCCTGGATGCCGACGTGCACGAGCGCCTGCTCCAAAGCGGTACGCGCTGCTTCGGCGAAAAGGGCTACTTCGAAACGAACATCCACGAAGTGACCAGCGGCGCAGGGCTCTCCGTAGGATCGTTCTACACGCACTTCCCCTCCAAGGAAGCCTTCTACGGAGAAATCGTGCAGCGCACGGGACGGAACGTGCGGCGCTTCATCGCCCAGAATCTTGCTGGGCCGGGCTCCCGGTCCCTCAACCCACTGGAGTACGAACTGCGCGGGCTCTGGCTCTGGATCGTCTATCTCGCGCAGGATCGCCAATGCTACAACCTGGTACGGGAAGCGGAATTCGTGGTGCCCGCCGTGGCCAGGGACTACTACGCCGCGTTCACCAAGGGATACCACCAGCGGCCCAGGTCTTTGCGGTTGGCTCAGACCGCTTCCCATGTGGATGAAGCCACAGCCATCGACTACCTGATGGGATTGGCCCACTACGTCGGCATGGAAACCGCCTTTGATCGTACGCCTTTGAACGCGCGCACCCTCATCGAAAACATCGGCACTCACCTCGCTCACGGTGTTTCCCCACAAACCCTTCTCGCGCCAGCGCCGCGCCGCTGACTGCTTCAGGAGTTGCCATGACCAGTCTGGACCTCTATCGTCGCAAGCAGGTTTCCATCGAAGACGCCGTTTCCCACATTGGAAGCGATCAGGATGTGATCGTGGCCATGTGTGCCTCCGAGCCCCAGGGGTGCATGTCGCGCTTTCATCTCGTGGCGGATCTCGTGGAGAATGTGCGCGTCTTTTCCTGCCTCACCCTGAAGCCCTATCCCTTCTACATGGATCCCGCCATGAAGGGGCATTTCGAACTGGCGAGCTGGTTCCACGCGCCCGGTTCCCGCGAAGCGCTGAAGCTCGGCACGGGCACCGTCACCTACGTGCCCAACATGCTTCACCGCGCCGCCTCGGATCGCATTCACGCCCATCGCCCCGATATCTTTTTTGGCACCTGCACGCCTCCCGACAAGCACGGGTTCGTTTCCCTTTCCCTGGGCATCGCGTACGAGAAGGATGTCATCGAAGCCGCCAAGCTGGTGGTGCTGGAAGTGAATCCACGCCTGCCCCGCACCTTGGGCGATACGCAGATCCATGTCTCGAAGGTGGATTTCTTCGTGGAGCACGACCAGGAAGTGCCCGCGCTACCCGCGCCCACGCCTTCGCCCATCGATCTCGCCATCGGCGCCCACATCGCGGAACTGGTGGAGGATGGCGCCACGCTGCAGCTGGGCATCGGCGGCATTCCCAACGCCGCGGCCCTGGCCCTGCGCGACAAAAAGGATCTCGGCGTGCACACCGAAATGCTGGTGGATTCGATGATGGAGCTCTACGAGGCTGGTGTCATCACGAACGAACGAAAGGCCCTGAAGCCGGGCAAGTTCGTCACCACGTTCGCCATGGGCTCCCGCAAGCTCTACGATTGGCTGGACGATAACGTGGCCGTGGAGTTCCAACGCGGGAACTGGGTGAATCACCCTTCCATCATCGCCCAGAATTCCAAGATGGTCTCCATCAACACCTGCATCGCCGTGGATCTCACGGGACAGGTGGCCAGCGAATCCATCGGGGCGAATCAGTATTCGGGCACCGGCGGCCAATCCGACACCGCGCAAGGCGCTGTGGCGGGATTCGATGGCCTGGGCAAGAGCATCATCGCCTGCGCCAGCACCGCGCGGGGCGGCACGGTTTCCACCATCTCTCCCTTGTTGGCGGAAGGCTCCGCCATCACCCTGCACCGCTCCCATGTGGATCACATCGTCACCGAACACGGCGTGGCCCGCCTGCGCGGCCGCACTGTGCGCGAACGCGCCCAGGCCCTCATCGCCGTAGCCCACCCCGATTTCCGCAGCGACCTCACCGCCCAAGCGCGAAAGCTCGGGTACCTCTGATCGACGAAGAACAGCGCGCAGCCTCTGCCTTATCGAAGGGCTACGCTGCGCCTGCGTGCTTGGCCAAGAATCCCAGAATGATGGTGTTCACCTCGGCGGGTTTTTCGATGACCACCACATGGCCCGCGCCCGGAATCATGTGAAGCTCCGAGTTGGGGATGGCCTGGTGCATGATTTCGTCGTAACGGCGCGGCTTCAGCAGATCCAGTTCCGCGGCCACGATGCAAGTGGGCAGCTGGATGCGCCCCAGATCCGCCCTCACGTCGAAGGCCTCGAAGCTGCGGATAAGCCGCCGAGCGGCGCACAGATCCAGCTCGGCGTAGCGCTGCTCCACCATGGGAAGCAGTTCGGGATGACTCGCCAGGAAAGCCTCCGAATACACATCGGCGTAGATGAGGCGGAAGAAGGCCGGGCCATCTCCAAGCTCCGAGGCGACCCGCCAGCGATCCACCATGGCGGTGCAAAGTCCCTCGCTATGGGACACCGAGGCGATGAGCGTGAGGCTGAGGCAGCGTTCGGGATGATGGATGCCCATCACCAGGTTCAGTTCGCCGCCGTACGACGTGCCCACCATGTGCGCGCGCTCGATGCCCAGGGCATCCATGAGGCCCACCAGATCCTCCCCGTGCAGCGCCATGGAATAGTCGCTTTCGGGGTGATCGCTTTGCCCCTGGCCGCGCATATCGTAGGCCAGCACGTGGTAGTGCCGCGCCAGATCGGGAACCTGGAGCCCCCAGGAGCCGGTGTTCATGAAGATGCCGTTGTTCAGGATCAGCCACGGACGATCCTCTGGGCCATGACACTGGTAGTGGAGACGGATTCCGTTGACCACATGAAAAGGCATGGGAACCTCCCAAAGCGCTTCAGGTCGTTCGTCGCGCTCGCATCCTGAGCTTCCCGACCACGCCCGCCGGGAAGCGGTACACGCTGAGGACGAAGAGGATGCCAAGCCACAGCAGCCAGCGATCGGGATGGATCAGATCCTTCAGGAACGGCACTTGGCTTACGCCTTGACTGGCGGCCTTCATCAGATCCTGAAGGTAGTTCTGCACCAGGATGAAGAGCGAAGCGCCGATCACCGAGCCGTACAGGGTACCCATGCCACCGATGACGACCATGAGCAGAATGTCGATCATGATTTCGAACGACAGCGAAGTATCGGGCCCGTTGTAGCGCAACCAAAGGGCCAACAGGATCCCCGCCAGCGTCGCGAAGGCCGCCGAAAGCATGGTGGACAGGGTGCGATAGACCACCACGCGATAGCCCAATGCCTCGGCCCGGAACGCGTTTTCACGGATGGCTTGCAGCACGCGACCGAAGGGGCTGTTCACCAGGCGCAGCATGACCAGGAAGAGCACGAGGGTGGCCGCCGCCAGCAGGTAGAAGGCCACGAACTTGCCGTTCACTTCCACGCCGAAGATCATCCTCGGATGAGGAAGGAATTGCTGCAGATCCGCATCCCAGATCATCTTCTGGAATCCATCCATGAGCAGCGCAGGCACCTTGAAGCTCAGACCATCCTCACCGCCCGTCAAATCCGAAAGCTGAGAAGCGAGAGTCTGGAAGGCGGAAGCCACGGCCAGCGTGATCATGGCGAAAAAGAGCGCCTTCACCCGCAGGCTGAAAAGACCGATCACCAGCGAAAGCAGCAGCGAGATCACCAGCGCGCAAGCCGCGCCCACCGCCACGGCCGTCCAGGTAGGTCCAAGGTGCGTGAGCGCGATGGCCACGCCGTACGCGCCGATGCCGAAAAACATCGTGTGGGCGAAGGACACGATGCCCGTGTAACCCAACAGCAGATCAAAGCTGGCTACCAGCACGATGAAGATGAGAATCTTCGCAGCCACGTTGAGGGCTTTGGCGCCGGGAAAGATGAAGGGCGTGAGCAGCAGGGCCAGAAGAATGCCCAGCAACAGCACCGTGAGCACCTTGCTGCGGGGCATATCCCCAGAGAAGAGGCGTTGGAGAATCATGCTTTCCCCGCGGGATAGATGCCCTGAGGCCGCCACAAAAGGACGATCACCATCAGGAGGATGTTGGAAATCAGCGCCACTTTGGGCGCCAGAAAGCCCGCATAGTTGTTCACCAGTCCCACCATCAGCGCGCCCAGGAAGCAGCCGCCAATGGAGCCCATGCCGCCGATGATGATGACGATGAACAGCAGCACGTTGATGGCGCCGCCCATTTCCGGTGTCACCGATTGCTGATAGAGGCCCCACATCACGCCACCCAGACCCGCCAGCGCCGAGCCCGCCACGAACACGCCGATGAAGAGCCGACCAATGCGGTAGCCGAGGCTTTCCACCATTTCGCGATCATGGACGCCCGCCCGGATGAGCAATCCCACCTTGGTGCGGCTCAGAATCCAGAACAGCATGGCGAAGATCACCAGCCCCACCACCACCGCGATGAGGCGGTACTTCTCGATGGCCGTTTCACCAAAGAGGAGGGAGCCTTTGAAGGCCTCGGGCAGCGGCAAAGGAATGGCCTGGGCGCCCCAGATCACCTTGATCAGTTCCACCGCGACGATCATGCCGCCCATGGTGATCATGATCTGCTTCAAGGGCTGGCCGTACACCGGGCGGATGATGATGCGCTCGAACACCAGGCCCAGAGCGCCCGCCGCGACCATGGCGGCGAGCATGGCGGGCACCACGGCGATGAGATTGCGCACCAGCGAGGGCGATTCCGTGAAACCGGCCATTCGCCCCAGCACGCTGACGGCGATGAAGGCGCCGAGCGTGATGAACACGCCGTGGCCGAAGTTCATCACGTCCATGAGGCCGAACACCAGCGTCAGGCCCGAGGCGATGATGAAAATGATCATGCCCATGGCCAATCCCGCGAAGGTGAGCGTCACCCACGTGGAGAACGAGCCGATGAGCGGCAATGCGACCAGGGCAAGGGCTGGCAGCAGGAACAACGGCAAGCGGTCGGTCTTCACGGAGGGCAACGTCTCCATGATCTGGGCCGGGGAATCGGGAATCTTCATCGTTCCTTCCTTAGGAATGGGACGCCAGGGAAAGGCCCAACAGTTTCTGCTGAAGCCCTTCGTCTCCGACCAGGTCCGCCATGCTGCCAGCGTGGACCACGCGGCCGTCATCCATCACGGCCACGCGATCGCCCAATTGGCGCGCGAAGTTGAAGTTCTGTTCCACCAGCAGAATCGTGGTCTCGGTCTGCTTCAACTCTCGGAAAGCGGAGATGAGATTCTGGATGATGGAAGGCGCCAGGCCTTTGCTGGGTTCGTCGATGAGCAGCAGGGGACGCGGCTCGATGATGGCGCGGGCCACGGCCAGCATCTGTTTCTGCCCGCCCGACAAAAGCCCTGCCGGATGCTGCCAGAAGGTCTTGAGCGCGGGGAAAAGCCCGAAGAGCCAATCCAGTCGCTTGGCATCCATCTGATCGATGTGCCGGGCGTTCCGGGCGGCCAGCAGCATGTTCTCGCAGACCGTGAGATCCGCGAAGATGCCCATGTTCTCGGGAACGTACGCGAGGCCACGATGGGCGATATCTGGCGTATCGAGGGCCTGGATCGCTTCGCCGCGGAAGGTGATCGTTCCCGCCGTGGCTTTCCAAAGCCCCATGATGGTGCGCAGGGTCGTGGTCTTGCCTGCGCCGTTGCGCCCCAGCAGCACCGTCATCTCGCCGGGCATCACTTCCAGATCCACGCCGTGGAGAATGTGATAAGCGCCGATGTGGGTATGAACGCCCTCCAGCTTCAGCAAAGGCTCGCTCATGGCGCCACCTCCACGCCCAGGTAGGCTTGCTGCACGATGGGCGAGGCGATCACCTCGGCAGGCTCGCCATCGGCCACCAAAGCGCCGTTGTGAAGCACGATGATGCGATCCGCCAGTTCGCGCACCACATCCATCTTGTGTTCCACCAGAAGGATCGTCTTGTCGCGGCGAGCCTTGAGGGAACGAATGAGGTCCAGGATCACGGGCACTTCATCCACGCTCATGCCCGCCGTGGGTTCGTCGAACATGAAGATATCCGGTTCGAGGGCCATGAGAATGCCCACTTCCAGTTTGCGCTGATCGCCGTGGGGCAGCGCCGCTGCCGCCATGTCCCGCTTGGCGGTGAGCGCCACGGTTTCCAGCACTTCGTCGGCTTTCTGGATCAGATCCTTGTGGCTGCTCCAGATGCTCCAGAGGTTCAGGCCTACATGGGCGCGGGATTGCACCGCCAAGCGCACGTTCTCCATCACCGTAAGGTAGGGAAAGAGATTGGTGAGCTGGAAAGCGCGACCGATGCCGTGTCGGCTTCGCGTGGCCGCCGAATCGCCACTGATGTCCTTTCCGCGCAGGAACACTTTTCCCGAAGAGGCCTTCAACTGGCCGGAAATGAGGTTGAAGTACGTGGTCTTGCCCGCGCCGTTAGGACCGACGATGGCCGTCAGCGTGCCGGGTTCGAAGCCGCAGGAGACGGCGTTGACCGCCACGTGCCCGCCGAAGCGGATGGTGAGATCTTTCGTTTCAAGTGCAAAGGCCATGGCAACTCGGAAAAGCAGGGGAAAAGGCTTCGATAGAAAAGGACCGCGCGCCCGGAAAAGACACGCGGTCCAGGGATGCCCGCATCAACGCTTGTTGGTGATGGGAATGCTCATTTCGTCAGGTTTGATTTCGCGGATCAGTTCCGGAATGGCCCAGCTCACATTGGGATCGACCTTGATCTTGAAGTGATACATGGACTGCATGGCCTGATGATCTTCCTTGC
>JAJTBC010000290.1 GCA_021287085.1 Bacillota bacterium
CTTCCATTGGGGTCCCGTGTGATTCTTCGACGGCTCGCCTCCCTGAGCCTGAGTGCTTCGCTGCTCTGGGCCCAGCCTCTGGACCTGCTGCGAGTGGAAAAGCCTGAACCCTTGGCAGGGCTGAATCTGACACGGATCTCCGAACAGAGCATCCGCGCCCATCTCGATTACCTCGCCGCGCCGGAGCGCCAGGGACGAGGTTTGGGCACGAAAGGCATCGAGGCCGCGGTCGCCTACATCGAGCAGAGTTTGAGGGCCAGCGGCCTGCAGCCTTCCTCCCAGAAGGTGCCGCTGCGCCGTGTGGAAAACCTGAAAGGCACTCTGGAACTGCGTTTCAGGGGAAAACGCTTGAGCTGGATTCACGGGAAGGATGCCCTTTTCGGCGAGCTGAATCCCGATCAGCTTGCGGCCCAAGCGGTGTTTGCGGGTTATGGAATCTCAGAACCATCGTCGGGTCACGATGATTTTGCGGGCCTGGATGTGAAAGGCAAGGTCGTGTTCTTTCGCGCAGGAATGCCCGAATCGCTGCAAAAGGCCCATCCCGAGCTGGTTTCCCGCTACGACAGTCCCAAGCTCAATGACCGCTACGAGGCCCGGATCGCCAAGCTGGACCGCCTGGGAGCCGTGGGCGCCGTGGCCCTGGAAGAGAGTCTGGAAGCCGCGCCGCCCCAAAAGGTCTATTACCGATCCAGGCCCGAAGGCAAAGCGACGCAAGAACCTTTTCTCATCCGTGCCCAATGGAAAGCCGACATGGAGCGCCTACCGGCTTTGGTCACGCTGCGGCTGTGGGTGAACGCGCAGGTGAAGCAGGTTTCCAGCCGCAATGTGCTGGCGGTGCTGAAAGGGCGCAGCGATGGCGGCGAGGCGGTGCTCATGGGCGCTCACTACGATCACTTGGGCATGCCCGGCGGCGTGGTGCATCCTGGCGCCGACGACAACGCTTCGGGTGTGTCGGCCCTGCTGGAGATCGCCCATCTGATGGCCTCGGCGACTCCGCCGCGCCGCACGGTGATCTTCGCGTTCTGGACCGGCGAGGAGGACGGAAAATTCGGCTCCGGCCACTACGTGCGCCATCCCCATTGCCCCCTCGCGCGCACCCGCGCCTACGTGAACCTCGATATGATCGGCCACGCCTGGACGCAAGCGGATTTGAAGGCCCTGGCCGAAGAAGGCCAACAAACGCTGGAATCGCCCTTCTTCAAGGGGCTCGATCCGCGCCACTTCGCCGAATTGGGCTATTCCGACGACGCGCCTTGGATGCGCGAGGTGCTGTTGGGCGCGGGCTCAGCGTCAGGCATGTCCCTGCGCCTCGATCCGGGCAACGGTCGATGGGGTGGCAGCGATTACCGGGATTTCGCCTGGGCCTCGGTGCCCTGGGTGCGCTTCTTCGGCAGCTTCTTTCCCGACTACCACCAGCCTGGGGATCGCCCTGAAGCCCTGGACGCAAGCCAAGTGCAGCGCATGGCCCGCCTTGCCTGCGCAACGGCATGGCTGCTGGCGGAACGGTAATGGACTCGGAAGTGTTTCATCGAGACAGAACGATCTCGCCGTACCAGCCTTTGTCGGCGATCTGCGTGCCATAGGGCGCAGATAGGCGCTGCAGGCGCTGGATCGTCGCCTTGGCGCGGGCATCGCTCACCAGGCGCGGAACGCCGTACAGCGGGCCTTCATCGTCAATGGCGATGGGAATGAGTTGGATTCGCGCAAGGCGATTGTGGTTCACGGTCATGCGCACGATAACGCCTTCCATCACCTCGGGGGAATCCCGCCGATCCCATACTGAAACGTTCGTGGGGCGCGCCATTTCCAGGTCCCGTTGATGGATGAGATCCACGGGAATGCGGTTCGGAGTGCGGTACTGGTAGATGAAATCCGACAGGCTGTAGAAGATGGGCTTCCCCTTGTAGATCTCGATGCCGCGCAGCACGTGGGGCCCGCTGCCCAGCACCAGGTCT
>JAJTBC010000291.1 GCA_021287085.1 Bacillota bacterium
GCTCTGGAGCTTTCCCTGGTCTCCACGGCCACTTGCGCTTGAAGGTTGTTTTCCAGGGAAGCGCGGATGGCTTCCTGCAGCGTGAGACGCACCGTAGGCGCCGGGCTGGGAGCCGGACTCTGGGCCACCAGACTGAAGCCGATCAGCAGGGAAGGAATCATGGAGGCTCGCAGCATTGCCACTCCTGAGGTTTGAAAGAACGGATGGAACGGAATGAAAAACCTACGCATCGCTGTTCAAGAAGTTTAGCCCTGACCTGGGCTGGATGCCTCCTGCAGAATGCCTTTCTCCCTTCCCTCCGGCAAGCTCCGATCCGCCGATGCGTGGTCTGGAGCGGCCAACGGTGGAATTCCGCCGACGGGCTGCAGGGGAATGGGTACAATCGGCCCATCCTTTCCGGAGCTCCTCGTGAATCTGCGCACGCTTCCGATCTTTCTGGCTTTCCTCGTGATGGGTGTAGCCGATGCCATGGGCCCCATGGCCGATGCGGTGAAGAGCCAGTACCAGGTGAGCCAGACCATGGCGACCCTGCTCACCTTTTTCGTGTTCATCGCCTTCGCGGTGTTCAGCGTGCCCGGCGGCGTGCTGGCGGCGCGCATCGGCAAGAAGCGGTTGCTGCAGCTGGGGCTGGCTATCAGCGCCCTGGGCATTCTCGTGCCGAGCCTGATGCTGCCTTCTTTCGGCGTGTTGCTGGGTTGCATCTTCCTGCTGGGCATCGGCACCACCTTCCTGCAGGTGGCGGGCAATCCCATCATGCGCGACGTGAGTGCCGCAGGGGCCTATTCCCGCAACCTCGCGCTGGCCCAGGGCATCAAGGGCCTGGGCTCGTCGGGATCAGCCTATCTCGTGGGACTGGTGGTGGTGCTGCCGCTGTTTCACGCCATGGGCTGGCGCGGCGCGTTTCCGGTGTTCTTCGGCCTCATGGCCTTGGCGTTGGTGGCGGTATCGGGCCTGAAGATCGAGGAAAGCCGCGCCGATACGCCGCCCAGCGTGATCCGTTGCCTGGCGCTCCTGCGGCAGCCGGTGTTCCTGCTGGCGGTGATCGGCATCTTCCTCTACGTGGGCGCGGAAGTGTGCATGGCTCGCTTCCTGAAGCCCACGCTGGAGCATTTTGGAATGGCGCCGGATCGCGCCGCGCTGCTCGGTCCCACACTCTTCTTCGGCGCGTTGACGGTGGGGCGTCTCGTCGCAGGGGCCTTGCCCCTGACGCCGCGCCTTTTCTTCCGCCTCTCCAGCGCCCTGGGGCTGCTGGGCCTGTTGGCGCTCCTGTCGGGTCGGCCATCCCTGGCGCTGGCGGGCGTAATCCTGGGAGGCCTCGGCTTCGCCAACATCTGGCCCATGCTCTTCTCTATCACGGTGGAGGAATGCCCGGAGCGGGCCTCGGAGCTGAGCGGCCTCATGTGCATGGCCATCAGCGGCGGCGCGCTGGTGCCGCTGGCCATGGGGCATTTGCTGGACAGAGGCGCAGCCTCCTGGGCCTACCTCGTGCCCGCCCTCTGTTTCGCCTACCTGCTGCTTTCCC
>JAJTBC010000021.1 GCA_021287085.1 Bacillota bacterium
GGGGCTGTCGCCTCGGTTGGTGGTGGTGTCCATGGCCAATCTTTCCCTGGCGCTCTTGCTGGGGTGGATTCTGGCCGACAAGGAGCGCGCCGAGCGCCAAAGTTCTGATGCCGTGAAAGCGGCGGCCCAGGCTCAGGCCCAGGCCCTGCAGGCGCAGATGAACCCTCATGTTCTCTTCAATGCCATCAGTGGCCTCACGGAACTGGTGCACGAGGATCCCCAGGCGGCGGAAGAGGCCCTGGTGAACCTGGCTTCGCTGCTGCGCGGCCTGTTGGAGAACGGCGCTAGGGCGAAGCTTCCCCTGGCTTCCGAGCGGGCCTTGGTGCAGCGGTACCTGGCTCTCGAATCCATCCGCCTGGGCAACCGTCTGCGTGTGACCTGGGAGTGGGACGAGGCCCTGGAATCGCGGGAACTGCCCCCGCTGCTGCTGCAGCCGCTCGTCGAGAACGCCATCAAGCACGGCATCGCGCCCCACCGCGGCGGCGCGGAATTGACGATCTTCCTGCGCCAGAGCGAAGGCCGCCTCTGCATGGGCGTGATCAACGGAGGTGAGCCCCTGCAGGAGGATCTCCAGGAGGGCGTGGGCCTGCGCAACCTGAGGGAGCGGCTGGCGCTGCTGGGCGAAGGCCGCGAGGCGGTGAAGCTGTATCCCCACGAGGGCCGTACGGTCGCAGAGCTCTGCCTGAAGGGAGGGTTGGCATGAGGCCGTTGCGTGTGCTGGTGGCCGAAGACGAGCCCTACAATCGCAAGCGTCTGGTGCGCCTGCTGCGGGAAGCGCAATGCGAGGTGGTGGCCGAAATGGAAGACGGACCCGCCGCGCTGGAATGGCTGGAAAAGGGCGGCGAGGCCGATGCGCTGTTCCTGGATATCCAGATGCCGGGGCTCACGGGCCTCGATGTGGCCGAGGATCTTCCCCATCCCGTGCCAGTCGTGTTCGTCACGGCCTACGCCGAACACGCGGTGCGGGCTTTCGAACAGGATGCGGCGGATTACCTGCTCAAGCCCGTCACCGCCGAACGCCTGGAGAAGACCTTGCAGCGATTGAGGAAGCTGGCCGCCATCGAACCTGACCACGAGCCGGCCAAGCCTCAAGGGGCTGCCCGCTATCCGGTGAAGGCAGGCGAAGGCCTGATCTTCCTGGATCTGGCCCGCACCACCCACTTCACCTTCGAGGATGGCGTCGTGTGGGCCTACGCAGGGGAGCGCTTCCGCACCGTGTGGAAAAGCCTCAACGAAGCCGAAACCGCCTTGGCCGGGCGGGGCCTGCTGCGGGGGCATCGCCATCTGCTGCTGAGAGTCGAAGCGGTGGTGGGCGTGCGACCGGCGGATTCCGGTCGCCTCCTGGCCCGCCTCGCGGGCGGCGCAGAGGTGGAGATCAGCCGGGGCGCGGCTCCCCATCTGAAAAAAAGGCTGGGGCTCGGCTGAGGACTTTCGATCAGAGGAAGGCGAGCGCCTTGTTCTGAGGGGCGAAGCCGTGCTCCACGGCTTTCTGGAAGAAGAGTTCGAGGCTTTGCCGCTCGGCTTCACCCAGGTGGTAGCTGATGTTCTCCGTGAGGTATTCCCTCAGTTCCAGCTTGGTCCAGCCGATGGACGGCCAGGCCTCGTCGATGATGGCCTGCAGATGGCTTTGTCCCATGTCGAGGCTGCGGTGGAAGAAGCTGGCGACGCCATCGGGGGTCGCGATGGAAGGCGCCTGGCCGCGAACCATCCACAGCGCAAAGACAAAGGGCAGGCCTGTCCAGGCGTGCCATTCCTCCGCCAGATCCAGCACATGCAGGCCTTCTTTGCGGGCGCGCATGGCGGGGTCGCCGATCACCAGCGCCGCGTCGTGGGCTTCCAGCATGGCCTGGGGATCAGGTGGCGCATCCACGGTGACAGGCCTCGCGCCGTAGCGTTCCCGCAGCAGGATCTGTCCCAGCACCACCGAGGTGCGGCTCGACGCGTCCAGCGCCAAGGTCTGGATGCGCTCCGG
>JAJTBC010000052.1 GCA_021287085.1 Bacillota bacterium
GCCTTAACGCTGACCAAGAGTCCCTTGCTTCCATCCCTCTATCCGACTTTCAAAGATGCCCTCAACCACGCACCATCTGCCCGCGAGCACTTGATACGTGAAGCTCCGCGCTAAACGACGCTCCCCTCGATTCCGACCCGCTCACGCTTGCCGGAATGCTTAGATTACACCTTCCTGGGGAGAATGCAAGCAAAAATCTTTCAGGTCATCCCAGGGTGGGGGAAGATAGGCCCATGAATACGATTCGCAAAGCCCTCATTCCCGTGGCCGGACTCGGCACGCGCTTCCTGCCCGCCACCAAGGCGCAACCGAAGGAGATGCTGCCGCTGGTGGACAAGCCGGTGATCCAGCACGTGGTGGAAGAAGCCATCCGAGCCGGTATCCAAAGCCTCACGCTGGTGACGGGTCGAGGCAAACAGGCCATCGAGAACCATTTCGACGTGGCCTTCGAGCTGGAGGATGTGCTGCGACGACGCGAGCAGAAGCGCGACCTGGAGCTGGTTCAAACCATCACGCACCTCGCGCAGTTCGCCTACGTGCGCCAGGGCGAGCCCCTGGGGCTGGGACATGCGGTGCTTTGCGCAGAGCACACGCTGGGGCAAGAGACCTTCGCGCTGCTCCTCGGCGACGATGTGTTTGACGACGAAGATCCCGCGCTCAGCGCGCTCATCGCCATCCATCGCGCCACCGGGAAATCCGTGGTGGGCGTGCAGCAGGTTCCCGCGGCCCACGTTTCCCGCTACGGCATCGTGAACGCGCCGCTCCAGGGCGATCAAGGCTGGAACGTGTCCGCCATCGTGGAAAAACCGCATCCCGAGGCGGCTCCCAGCTCATGGGCCGTGGTGGGCCGCTACATCCTCACGCCTGAAGTGTGGGGCCATCTCCATCAAATCCAGCCTGGCGTCGGCGGCGAATACCAGCTCACGGATGCGCTGGCGCGGCTGGCCCAGGACGGACGACTGGCCGCCGCCGCCATTCCCGCGCGGCGCTACGACACTGGCAACAAGCTCGACTACCTCAAGGCCAACGTGGAGTTCGCCCTGCGCCGGCCCGATCTCGGCCACGATTTCCTGACGTATCTCAAGGATCTGCTGGCGGAAAAGGCTTAGCGTTTCTCGATCATCAGATGGATCAGCGTCACCGCCGCAGGGGTGATGCCGGGGATGCGCGAGGCTTGGCCCAGGGTTTCCGGGCGGTGGCGCAGGAACTTCTCCTTCACTTCCCGGCTCAGCCCCGATAGCTCCTCGATCTGGAAGCTCTCTGGAATGCGGATCTGATCCCAGGCCCGACGCCCTTCGTGCATCCGCGCTTCCCGCGCGCGATAGGGCGCATAGCGCACCTCGAAGAGCAGGCGATCCCGCTCCCAGGCGCGCTCGATGCTCGCCTCCTCCATCCAGGCGGGCAGCAGCGCCAAGAGCGCATCCGCATGCTCCGTGGTGATCTGCTGGCGCTGCAACAGGTCTTTGAGCGTCATGCCCGAGGCCAAACCCAGGCCGGATTCCAGAGCCACGGCTCCGAAGGGGGTGCTGCGGGACACCCACGCCTCATCGCATTCCCCATGCACCTTGGCCCGCCACGCCATGCGGTGCTCCACGGAGGCCACTTCCTCCTCCGTCAACACACCGATGCTTCGCGCCACGTCGAGCAGGCGTTCATCGGCTAGGTCGCAGGCCAGCCCCAGACGGTGCTCGGCGCGGGCGGTCAACATGCGGTACGGCTCGTCGGTGCCTTTGGTGACGAGATCGTCGATCATCACGCCGAGGTAGGCCTGGTCGCGGCCCAGCACGATAGGTTCCTGGTCCCGCAGCCAGCGCACGGCGTTCACGCCCGCCATGAAACCCTGCCCCGCCGCTTCCTCATAGCCCGTGGTGCCATTGATCTGGCCCGCGAACCACACGCCCTCCAAGCCCTGCACCGATAGGTCTCGGGAAAGTTGCAAAGGATCGAAGGCGTCGTACTCGATGGCGTAGCCGGGACGCAGGATTTCCGCCTGTTCGAAGCCCGCCATGCTGCGCACCATGCGCTGCTGCACGTCCACGGGCATGGAGGTGGAAAGGCCCGCCAGGTAGATTTCATCGGTCTCCAGCGAATCAGGCTCCACGAAGATCTGATGGCGATCCTTGTCGGGAAACTTCACGTACTTGTCTTCGATGGAAGGGCAGTAGCGCGGCCCCACGCCTTCGATATGGCCCCCGTACATGGAGGACCGATGCAGGTTTTCCCGCACCGCCGCTTCGGTTTCCGCCGTGGTCTGGGCGATGTGGCAAAGCACCTGGGGCAACGTGGGCGCGGGTCCGAAAAAGCTGAACGGTCTCGGCGGATCATCGCCGGGCTGAGGTTCGAGGCGCGCAAAGTCGATGCTTCCCTTCGCAATGCGTGGACTGGTGCCGGTTTTCAGGCGACGCCAGGGCAGCCCCAATGCCCGCAGCTGTTCGCCCAGAGCGCGGGAAGCGGGTTCCCCCACGCGACCGGCCTCCACCCGCTTTTCTCCGATGAGGATGCATCCGTTCAGGAAGGTGCCCGCGGTGACCACCACCGCATCGCAGGGAAGGAAGGAACCGTCTTCCAATTCCACGCCCTGAAGCCCCTTTTGGCCCTGCTCCCAGCGAAGGGCGACCGCGGTGCCTTGGCGCAAATGCAGGTTGGGCGTGTCCTCCAACCACCGGCGCGCCAGCAGGCGGTACTTCACGCGATCCGCCTGGGCCCTGGGGCCCCGCACTGCCATGCCGCGACTGGCGTTCAGGATGCGGAAATGAATGCCTGCGGCATCGGCCAGGCGACCCATGGCTCCGCCGAGGGCGTCCACTTCGCGCACCATGTGCCCCTTGCCCACGCCCCCGATGCTGGGATTGCAGCTCATCTGGCCGATCTGATCGAGGTTCATGGTCAGCAGCGTCGTGGGCACGCCCAACCGGGCGGCCACATGAGCCGCCTCCACCCCCGCATGTCCCCCGCCGATGACCACCAGATGCATTCCTGCTCCTTCACGTTTGAGCGTAATCTCAAAAGGAAAGGAAACCACCCTCCATGCGCAAGCGATTGACTCCCGAAGAACGCCGCGACCGCCGCCGTCGGGTCGTGCGGCGCTCCAAGTTCGCTCTTCCCTCGATGGTGACGCTCATTTCGGTACTGTGCGGGTTCTCCAGCGTGGTCATGTCGCTCAACGCGGCCGGAGACAATCCACAGTGGCACTTCTTCCGGGCGGCCATGCTACTGGTGCTGGCGGGCGTTTTCGACGGCCTCGATGGCCGCATCGCCCGCGCCACCAACACGGCCACGGAGTTCGGCGTGCAGCTCGATTCCCTGGCCGATGTGCTGAGCTTCGGCATGGCTCCGGCCATTCTGGCCTACCGTTACGGCTTCTTTCAGCTGGGCATGGAAGACCCGCAGCTGCGGGCCGTGGGCTGGGCGGCTTCGTTCTTCTTCATCGCCTGCGGGGCATTGCGATTGGCCCGCTTCAACGTGCAGGTGGGCGAAGTGGATTCGCGCTTCTTCGTCGGCATGCCCATTCCTGCGGGCGCGGCCTGCGTCGCTTCCGTCATCCTGGCCTGGCCCAAGCCGCCTTCCAGCCCAGTGATGGCCTACATCATGGCTTTCGGGCTTTTCGCCGTGGGCCTGCTGATGGTCTCCACGGTGCGTTTCCCCAACTTCAAGAAGCTGCCGCCGCAACCTTCCGTGCGCCGCTGGATCACCATCGGCATCGTGGCGATCCTGTGCCTCCTGATCGTTTTCCCCAAGCATTTCTTCGTGGGCTTCTTCGCGGTCTATATCCTCATGGGGTTGAGCCTCAACCTGGCGTGGCTGCTGGGTTGGCGCGGAGTTCTTCCTCCCAAGGAAAAACAGCACGGTGAAATCATCGAAGTGGATGAGGCCCAGCTCTGACCCCCATGCCCCATCCCATGGATCGCTATTTCGCGCCCCCCGAAGGGCGCATCTTTAGCTGCTTTCCCGGCGCCGAGGACCGGCCTGGCCAGCGGCGCATGGCGGAACGAATCTTCGACGCCACCCAGGAAGCGGCTCAGCGTTTCGCGCGCTGGAAACAGGAAGGCGGCGATCCCGAGGCACGGCCCAACGGCGTGGTGCTGGCCATCGAAGCGGGCACCGGCACAGGCAAGAGTCTCGGCTACCTCATCTCGACCCTCTGCAGCGGCCAGCATCCGGTGCTGGTGGCCACCCGCACGAAGCAGCTCCAGCGCCAACTGCTGGAAGACGATCTCCCCAGGGCCAAGGGCATCCTGGGCCGCGAGGTCAAGGCGGTGCTGGTCAAGGGGCGGGCCAACTATCTCTGCAAGGCAGCCCTGCAGGCGATGGAAGGGGAACCTCCCAGCGAAATCGCTCGCCAGGACTTCAGCCTCTGGCAGGCGCTGCCCGCCTGGGCCCGCGATACCCGCACCGGAGATCGGGAAGAATTGGGTCGCTACGGCGAAGGGGAATCGGAATTGTGGGATCGGCTCAACGCCCGATCCGAACGCTGCACGGGCAAGCAGTGCCCCCTCTACGAATCCTGTTTCCTCACCCAGCTTCGCGCGGACGTGGCGGAGGCCGATCTGGTCATCGTGAACCATGCGCTGCTGCTGGCGGATCGCGTGCTGCGGGAAAGCGCCTTCGGCCAGGTGCTGCCGGACGCGCCCGTGCTGATCCTCGACGAAGCCCACGAGATCGAAGAGCAGCTGACCGAGAGCTGCAGCGAGGCCTGGACCAGTCGCGCCATGACCATGCTGCTGCGGGATCTGGAGGCCGAGGCCCAGCACGATCCCGAAAGCCTGGAAATGGATGCGCGGCTCACGCCCTGGCGGGAGGCTTGGAACACGCTTCTGGCGCTGGTTCCCATGGAGAACGGCGTGGTCGGGCTCGAGGATCCCCGCCTGCCTTTCAAGCTTTTGGCTGAAGCAGTGGCGGCCTGGATCGAGGCCGGAGACGCCGTGCTGAAGGAGGCCAAGCGGCTCGCGGCGCGCCCCAAGAGCGACGCCCCGGAGGACACGGCGTGGCGCAAGCTGAGCGACCGCATCCGGCTCGCCTTCGACCGCATGGAGCGCATCTTCGCGCAACCGGAAGGCTGGGTGAGCCTGCTGGAGCGGGAAGGACCCCATGCCATCCAGTTCAAGGCCTATCCCGTGGATGTGAAGCCCTTCTTCCATCAACATCTGCGGAGAGGCTTCCAGACCGTGGTGCTCACCAGCGCCACCCTGCGCGATGGTCGCGGCTTCAACGGCCTGAAACTGCGGCTGGGCCTTACGGAAGAAGAAACCGCCTTCGCCGAATCCGTGGAAAGCCCTTTCGATTTCCAGCGCCAGGGCTTGCTCTTCGTGCCCCCCAACCTGCCGGAGCGCCGTGCCGCCAAGGATGGCGTGGGCGATCCGGCCTGGGTGGAAGCCAGCCTCCAGGCCATGGAGCGCTTGCTGCAGGCCAGCGGCGGACGCGCCCTGGTGCTCTTCACCAGCCGACGCATGCTGGCGGCTTTTCAGCCGCGCCTCCAGGCGGCCATGCCGGACATGACCTTCTTCACCCAGGGCGAGCGTCTCACGCGCCACGCGCTGCTGGAGCGGTTCCGCATCACGCCTCGCTCGGCGCTGCTGGGCCTGGCCAGCTTCTGGCAAGGGGTGGACCTGCCCGGAAACGCCCTGACGCTGGTGATCGTCACGGCCCTGCCCTTCGCGCCTCCCGATCATCCGGTGCTGCAGGCCCGCATCCGACAAGCCGATGCCATCAGCCAGGGCCTCGGATTCCTCGGCCTGCAAGTGCCCGGCATGACCCTGAAACTCAAGCAGGGCATCGGACGCCTCATCCGCACGCGCTCCGATTACGGCGTGGTGTGCATTCTCGATCCGCGCCTGATGACGCCCCACGAAGATCGCTACGGCAAGAACTACGCCCGCCAGGTGCGCGCCGCGCTACCGCCTTTTCCCATCACGCGGGAATGGGAGGATGTCGAGAGGTTTCTCCGCGAGATGTGGACCAAGGTTTAGGTGCCCTATACTGCCTTCATGGTGAAGCGCGTCGCTATGGCCCTTTCGCTGCTCGCGCCCCTGGCGGCCGCGGGCAAGGCGGATCGTCGCACCACCTACCTCTACACGTACTACGACCGCAATGGCAACGTGGTCATCAACAACCTGCCGCCCAGCTACGTGCAGGGCCAGGGCCTGACGCTCAAGCATGTGGGCGTGGGCCATGTGCGCTTGGCCGTCTCTCGGCAGGAAATGGCCAGAGTACTGCGAAGCCCCGAACTCCTTGGCATGGTGGATGAAATCGCCCAGACCGTAGGCGTCGATCCCTATCTGGCCCGCGCCATCATCCAGGCGGAAAGCGCCTTCAACTACAAAGCCCGCAGCCGCGCAGGCGCTCTGGGCCTGATGCAGCTGATGCCCGCCACGGCGGAGCGCTTCGGCGTAGTGGATCCCTTCGATCCCCGCCAGAACATCACGGGCGGCACCAAGTACCTGAAGTGGCTCATGGACTACTACAAGGGCGATCTCACCCGCGTGGTGGCCGCTTACAACGCGGGCGAAGGCGCCGTGAACCGCCACAAAGGCATTCCGCCTTTCAAGGAGACGCGAGCCTACGTGCCCAAGGTGCTGGATCTCTATAACCGCCGCCTGGTGCAGCCGGACCCCAAGGCCGCTGGCTCCATGGCCCTGCTCAAGCGAGGGCGCGGCGGTTTCGAGGTGGATGAAGAAAAGATGAACTCCGCCAAGGCCAAGCAGGTGGAACAGGCCGCCGCCCAGGAGCGGAAGCGCAATCCGTTGTATCAGTGGACCGACTCCAGCGGGCGCATCCAGATCAGCGACCAGCCCCCCCCCAAGGGCGCCAAGGACGTGAAGGTGTACGGCGGTGCCTCGGACTAGGCGTCGCTTTCCGATTCCTCCCCGATCTCAGGAGCGATCCGGGCCCAGCGGTGTTCGGCGTCGAAGCCCGGCTGCTGCACCTGTTCGCAGAACCGTTCCATGCGCGCTCGCCAAGGGGCGCCTTCGGTACCGCAGGGGAGAAAGGGCAGCAGATCGTCCGGGGCTTCCTCCAGGCACAACTGCGTGAGCGTGAGGCTCTGGGCGTAGGTCTCCCCCACCGGCGTGAGATTGTCCGCCAGTTCCGCCAGCACGTCCGCCAAGGCTTCGTCGTCGCAGGCTTCTACCAGGCTTTCCAGCGCCTCCACGGCCTTTTCCCGAGCGCGAAGCAGCTTGTGATGCCTTTTTTCGAGGGCCTCGACGCTTTCCTGCACGCTTAGGGCATGGGCGGCGTCTTCAAGGTGGGGATGCAGCTTCTTGAAAAGCAATTGCAGCGCAGTTTCAGCGGGACTGAGGGCATCCATGGCGGATCTTTCTGTGATAATGCGTTGAATACGATATTCAGGCGACTTTCCCCGGAGCGGCCATGCATTCTGACGACCCGATTCAGCCCCAGTCTCCAGAGGTTCTGGATCGAGACATCCTACAGCAGCTTGTGGATTTAGATGAAGGCAGCCTCGACCTGGTGCGCGAGATGTACCAGCTCTACCAGCAAGACATGCCTTCCCGCCTGGAGAAGCTGAAGAAAGCCCTTCAGGCGCAAGACCTTCCCGAGGTTGCCAACCTCGCCCACGCCATCAAGGGCGCCGCCAGCACCATGGGCACGCCGGTGGTCAGCGGCCTGGCGCAGATCCTGGAAAACGGAGGCCATAGCGGCCACTATGCCATGGCTCCCGATCAGGCCTTCGAACGATTGGCGGTTGCCTACCAGGAAGCCCTGCAGGGGTTGAAGGATTATCTAGCCAAAGGTTGACGCAGGTTGGGAGACGACATGAACCGATTCGGAAGCAGTCTGTTGCGCATCGTGTGGGCTTCGATCTGCCTGCTGCTCACGGGCCTCGTGCTGGCGGGCATCCAGGGCTTCGGCGGGGATGGCAGCCAGCTGGTGATCTTCGGCACCGCCATCCCCCTGGGATTCCAGGACGCCAAGCCCTACGTGACCGATAGCCTGGGAAGGCTCATCTACGCCCTGGTACCCGCGGTGATGCTGCTGGGTGGCTTCTGGCCTGTGACAGAAAGTCTTTCCGCCGGGGACCGAGCCGGACGGCTGAAGGGCCTGTTCGTGAATCTCGGCTTGGCCTTCGCCCACGGCCTCTTCCTGAGCCAGCTCCTCATGCTGCCGATCCTGGCCGCCGGATACCGCTTGCTGGGATCCGCCCTGGCGCCGCCCCTGCTGCAAGCGGATCTGAACGCCCTGGTGCTGGGCCTCGAATTGCTGCTGTGGACCGTCGCCCTCTCGTGCCTCGTGAAATCCAACCGCGGTCTCGCCATCCTGATGGCCTACGTCCTGGCCGCCATCGGCAAGGTGCTGGCCTGGGTAGGCGAATGGGGAAGGGATCTGGATCTGCCCGCCGCCCTCACCAAGACCTTTGCGCTGCTGGGCCATCTGCTGCCCGCGGAAAGCCTGCCCCGTGAGCCCTTGGCCTGGAACGCGCTGCCCCTCAGCCTCGGTGGGCCGTTGCTGCTGGCGGTGCTGCTCCTATTGCTCCCCGGAAAGGCCGCCAAGCGGAGCAAGAGTTGAAACCAAGCCTCGCGCTGACCCTAGCCGGGGTCCTTGGGACCGGGGTGACCATGGCCACGGCCCAGGCCCCTGCGCCCGATTCTGGACAACTGAAGCAGCGCCTGGCGGAAGTGCAATCCCGACTCTCCCAGGTGGACCAGCAGCTCGCGGCCCTGAAAAAGCGCCGCAAGGGCGTGCTGGTGGAGCTCCAGGGCATTTCGCTGCAGGCCGACCGGCTGCGCGCCCAGGCCGATGGCGCGAGGCTGAAGCGCGAGCAGACCGAAAATGAAGTGCGCCATCTGACGGCCCGCAAAGAAGGCATCCAGAAGGACATCCTGCGCCTTCGCGAAGAAATGCGCCGCCAAGTGCGATGGATGCAGGCTCTGGGCCCCATGGGCGGGCTGGGGCTCTTTCCTTCCAGCGAAGGCTTCGAGGAGTTCCTTGCCCGGGGCCGCTACCTGAGCTACTGGCAGAGCCAGCAGCGGCGGCGCCTGGAGCAGGTGCAGAAGCTCCAGGGCGATCTGGCGCTGCGGGAGAAGGAATTGCAGGCGGCCCTGCAACGGTTGGCCCAGGAGGCCAAGGAAGCCCAGGACCTGCAGGCTTCGCTGCGCCTCAGTGAAGAGCGTCTCCAAGGCTTTCTCGATGGGCTGCTCAGCGATGAAAGCCGCCAGAAGGAAGCCCAGGCGGAGCTGGCGGAAGAAGCCCTCCAGCTGGAGCGGATGCTCAACCAGCTGCTGGGCAAATCCAGAGCCGGCGAGGTTTTCGAGGCCGCCACGCCCTTCGTCTCCCAGAAAGGCTCCCTGCCCCGTCCCGTGGAAGGCAAGCTGGCCGCGGGTATCGGCGAGCACGTGCATCCTCGCTTCAAGACGCGCACCGTGCAGTCGGGCCTGCTCATCGAAGCCGCAGCGGGCGCTTCGGTGCTCTGCGCCGGAGACGGCAAGGTGGTGTTCGCCGACAGCTACCAGAGCTATGGCCCCATGGTGATCCTCGATCATGGGGGCGGCTACTTCACGCTCTACACCCATCTGCGCAGCTACCAAGTCTCTAAGGGCCAGATCCTCAAGCAGGGCGAGTCCCTGGGCACCGTGGGCGATACCCTCGATGGCCCGCGCCTGGGCTTCGAAATCCGGCATCTCGCTCAGCCCGAAGACCCGCAGAAGTGGCTGAAGAACCGTTATCGGTGATCTCTCACCACGCCAGCAGCAGCTTCACGAGAGGAATCACGGCGAGGCTGCACACGAGGCCCGAATAGAACGCCGGAAGGGTGTACTCGCGGCCGCAGTATTTCTGGATGAAGGGCAGCGTCACGTCCATGGAGGTGGCACCGCCGACGTACACCGGCAGATAGGGCAAGATCCGCGCCGCCAAGGGCATGGAGAGGATGGCCAGCAATTCACGGAACACGTTGTGGATGAAGGCAAGGATGCCCAACAGCGCCAAGCCTTGATTGGAAATCAGCACCGACGAAAGGCTGTACCAGCCCAGGCCCGATACGAGAAGGAGGCTTTCCTTCAGGCTCAACCGCGTGAACAGGCTGAAGAGCGCCCCTGTTCCGAGGGTCAGCAGGATGTTGAAGAGCGGCGCCAACAGCACCGGCAGCGCCAGTTTGCGCAGATCCAGGCGGTGCAGTTCCACGCCCAGATCCACGCCGATGAAAAACAGCAGCGCCCGCAGCAGCCAGTCGCCGCCGGATTCCACGGGCAGCTTCGCCGCCCATGCGGCGGGCAGGGCCCAAAACACCAGGAACCCCGCCAGAATCCAGCCCCCGTTGAACGCCACGGCGCGAAGCTCATGGCCACCCACGCCTTCGGAAACCTCCTGGGCCTGGATGCCGCGCTGCCCCGTGAGCCAGGCCCAGAGCGCGAAAACGCCGCCGAACACCCCCAGCAGGAACAGGCTCGACGCCACTGCCAGCAGAAAGATGCCGCGATCCTGGGCGAACAGCTCCCGATGCTGGGCCAGTTTCGCCCCCATGAAGAAGAGCAGCGCCCAGAGCGAAACCGTGATATATCGGCGGTTGAAGCCCACGAAGGCCGCCCGGTCGCGCAGGAACCAGCCCAGCACCAAGCCCACCGACAGCGCCAGGAACAGGATCAAGGTGGACATCTCAAAGCCCCAAACGGGTGGCCAGACACCGCGCCGCGCGGCCCCGATGACTCAGGGAATGCTTGATGGAAGTGGGCAGTTCGCCGAAGGTCTGAACAAGGCCTTCGGGCATGAAGATGGGATCGTAGCCAAAGCCGTTGTCTCCCTTGGGTTCGAAGGCCAGCACGCCTTCCACCGCGCCATCCACGGTGAACGCCTCGCCGTTCATGGGCGCCAGGGCCAGCACGCACACGAAGCGCGCCCGCCGGGAGACCTCTGGCCCAATCATGGAAAGGAGCTTGCGGTTCTTGGCCTCGTAGTCCAGGCCGGGCGCAAAGCGCGCCGACAGCACGCCGGGACCGCCCCAGAGCGCATCCACGCACAGCCCCGAATCATCGGCCAGGGCGCCTTCCACCGATTCTCCGCCGTGCTGCTTCCACCATTCCCGTGCAAAGGTCGCCTTCTGAAGGGCGTTGTCCTGAAAAAAAGCGCCGTCTTCAGGAATCTCCGGCGCGGTATCGGGCCAGAGCACGAAGGCAACCCCCGGCAGCAGCGCCGCCAATTCCTGGGCCTTGTGGGCGTTGCGGGAAGCAAGAAGCAGTTTCACGAAATCTCCATAAGCACCCCTTCAAGCATCCAGGACTTGCCGCCAAGACGCAAAGCCGACTCAGCAACCGATGTGTTCGGCGTACCAGGCGCGGGCCTTTTCGGGAGTCAGATCGCCATGGATGAGGGCGCG
>JAJTBC010000075.1 GCA_021287085.1 Bacillota bacterium
ATCGCGCAGCATGAAGAAGCGCGCCGCATCGATGCCGAAATGAAGCAATTCCTTGGGGCGCACGATGTTGCCCAGGCTCTTGCTCATCTTGGTTTCGCCCATGAGCCACCAGCCGTGAACCAGCAGGTTTTCCGGCAACTGACGACGAATCCGCTCGGGAAATTTCCCGTTCAAGTCATCGCTCTCCTGGCGGAACATGGCCATGAGGAAGGCGGGCCAATAGACCGCATGGAAGCGCAGGATGTCCTTGGCCATCAACTGCACCTGCGGTGGCCAGTGGCCTTCCTTGCAGGCGGTGATGTAGTTGAGCAGGGCATCGAACCACACGTAGATTACGTGCTTGTCGTCACCGGGAACGGGGATGCCCCAGGTGACCGACGTGCGGCTCAGGGAAAGGTCCTGCAGGTTGCCCCGCTCTCCGTTGGGCGCCACGAACTGCTTGACCTCGTTGAGCCGGAACTCCGGCTGCAGGAATTCTGGATGGTTTTCGTAAAGCTGGATCAGCCAGTTCTCGTAGGCGGAAAGCCGGAAGAAGTAGCTTTCCTCCTTGAGGGTGATGAGCTGGTGGGCGAGGCCCTGGGCCTGGAGTTCCTTGGCCTGGGTTTCCGTGACGAAGGCTTCGTCGGACACGCTGTAAAGACCCTCGTATTCGGATTTGAAGATATCGCCCTTGGCCAGCAATTCGCGGAACTTCTCCTGCACCACGGCCTTGTGGCTTTCATCGGTCGTGCGAACGAAATGGTTGTTCGTCAATCCCATGTCTTCCCAGAGCTTGCTGAAGTTCTGGGAAACTTCGTCCACCAATTCCTTGGGCGTGATGTTGCGAGCGGCCGCGGATTTTTCGATCTTCTGGCCGTGCTCGTCCGTGCCCGTGAGGAAGTACACGTCTTCGCCCATCATGCGGTGATGGCGCGCCAGCACATCGGCCAATACCGTGGTGTACGTGTGCCCGATGTGGGGCTTGTCGTTGACGTAGTAGATGGGCGTGGTGATGAAGAAAGGCTTGGGCACAGGAACTCCGAGCCTTCCAGCTTAACGCGTTACGCTCGAACCCGCTTCCAGCAAGTGGCCACGTGATCGTCCACCATGCCCACGGCCTGCATGTAGGCATACATGATCGTCGGGCCCACGAAGCGGAACCCACGCCGCTTGAGGGCCTTGCTGAAGGCTTCCGCCTCCGGCGTGACGGCCGGCACTTCGGCCAAGGTGCGAGGGTGATTCACCTTCGGAGCGCCGCCCACAAAGGCCCAGGCAAAGGCATGGAAACTGCCGAACTCCTGCTGCACCGCAAGAAAAGCCCGAGCATTGTCGCGGGCCGAGAATACCTTGAGGCGGTTGCGCACGATGCCGGGGTCGCCCAGCGCCGCTTCCAGTTCCGCGTCCGTCATGGCTGCCACCCGTGCCGGATCGAAGCCATGAAAGACGCGACGATAGGCCTCGCGCTTGCGCAGGATGGTGATCCACGAAAGGCCCGCCTGGGCGCCTTCCAGCACAAGCATCTCGAACAAGTGGTGGTCGTCGTGGTTGGGAACGCCCCATTCCTCATCGTGATAGGCGACGTACCGCGCATCGTCGCAGCACCAGCCACAGCTCGGAATAGGCTCGTGCATGGGATCAGACCTCCTGCCCATTTCCAACATGCAGGAACAGGGAAAGATGCAAAACAGGATGGACAGGATGAACACCGTTCAGGGTTTTCTTCCTGCCCTTCTCCGTTCCTCCGTGGTGATTTTTCACCCGGCAGCACCTATGGAATCAGGCTTCCACCACGGTGGCTTTGAGGATGCGGTCGTTGGCTTTGATGGACTGCACCACCTGGATATCCGCCTCGGAGATCGCCTTGCCGAACACCGTGTGGACGCCATCCAGATGCTGCACATTGCGACGGTCGCCATTGACAATGAAGAACTGGCTGCCGCCCGTATCCTTGCCCGCGTGAGCCATGGAAAGGGCGCCCAGCTCGTGCTTATGCGGATTGCCGGCGGTTTCGCACTTGATCCTCCAGCCGGGACCGCCGGTGCCGGGCATGCCACTGGCGCCCTCGCGGGTGTTGGGGCAACCGCCCTGGATCACGAAATCCGGGATCACGCGGTGGAACGTCAAGCCATCGTAGAAGCCCGATTCGATGAGCTTCACGAAATTGGCCACGGTGCCGGGGGCTTCGGCGGGAAAGAGTTCGAGGTTGATGTCGCCTTTATCGGTCTGGAAAAGAACGCGGGTCATGATTTCAGCTCCGGGTCCGCACCGTGCGGAAGGTTCAGGATAACCGAACCTTTTCAGCCTCCTGCGCACTTGGCGGAGGGAAGCCCTGCCCTCCCTTGTTCCCATCCGCGCAGGGAAAGGCTAGGCTCAAGTGTTCGGAGGTTTCATGAATCGCGCTTTGTCGTCCGCGCTGCTGACTTTGTCCTTGGCTCTGGGGCTGGGGCTCGCTTGCAGGAAGAACCTCGCCGCCCCCATGAAGAACATTCCGGCCGGCACGGCTCATTTCCAGTTCACTCGCAAGATCCAAGGGCCTGTGGAATTGACCCTCGACGGGGTGCGCGTGTCCGTGGCGCCGACCGCCAAGAACAAGAAGGCCCGCGCGTTGATCGTCACTGGCCTCGCGGCAGGCAAACATCGCTTCTTCCTCTACAGCCCGCGCGACGCCTTCGGCCCTGACCAGGGCGAATTCGAGATCACTCCGACCAACGGCGTCCACCTCGTGACCTTCACCCAGGCCTTCAACGCCGTGCTCTACGGCAAGCCTGACGCGCTGCCAGCCGCCGAAGGCATCCCCGGCGTAAAGGCCGTGTTGGTTCCTTGAAGCCCCGTCGTCTTTTCGCCTACGGCGCCATCGCCCTCGGAGTCCTGGCCCTCCTGGGCCTGAGTTCTTTCGTGGTCACCAAGGCCCGGGCCGTGGCCTCGGAATTGACGGACCCGCCCTTCTATCATCCGCCCTCCCTGGAGCGCGTGAACCAGACCTACGCTGAATTGGCCCGCGGCGGCGGCTCCGATTCCGGTGGCACTTGGCACGCCGAAGAGGTGGACGGGCTCCAGCTTTGGATCTTCAAGCGGCCCGTGTCCACCACGGGCCTCG
Organism: Bacillota bacterium; assembly: GCA_021287085.1. GTDB lineage: Bacteria > Acidobacteriota > Holophagae > Holophagales > Holophagaceae > JAYREN01. Next base: position 3,077 of record JAJTBC010000075.1, read on the forward strand.
TGCTGATGCTCCACGGCTTCGGCGACGACCGTTGGGGCACCAGCCCCGCCCTGCGCGGCTTTCCCAACCAGGATGCCGCCATCTTCACCTATCTGCGTCGGGACGATGCACTGCGTGCGGGCAGCCGCGAGCCCTACATCACTTTTGGCGATCGCGAATCGGACAACGTGGTGCGTGTGGTGAAGCATCTGGAAGCCCAGGGCACGCCCCGCCACCGCATTCTGCTCATGGGACGCAGCCTGGGCGCCAGCGTCGGGCTGCTGGCCCTGGCGAAATTGGAAGCCCAAGGCGGTCCCCTGGGAGGCCTCATCTGGGAAGGCGCGCCCGCCTCCAGCCGCGACTTCGCGGAACGCCTCGTGCGCGGCCCCAAGGATGCGTTCTGGCATCCCGCGCTGGCGCCGCTCATCGGCGACCTCGCCAGCCGATGGGCCGCGCGAAGAGGACACTATGACCGCAACCGCACGGATCTCCTGCGCGCCGTGGCAGGCCAACGGTTCAAGACGCCGAGCCTCTGTTTTCTTGCCACGCAGGATCGTCTCGCGCCGCCGCCCGTGCAGCGGGCCGTGGCCGCCCATTTCGATCACATCGAAATCATCGAAGTGCCGACCTGGCATCTCCACTGCGCCGAAGTCCTGGGCACCGACTACCAGAAAGCCATGGACCGCAGCGTGGCTGCATGGCTAAAGCCCGAAAGCGAACCGTCGAACTGAAAAAGAGGAACAGGGAGTTCACAGAGAAGGAAAGAGGACACGGAGAGAGGCTAGTTACCTCGTATCCCAAGTATCCTTGGGAAGAATGCCTATTATTCCGACACGATTGGACTCTTCGATGAATCTCCGACACTACCTAATTGCCATCACCCTCAGTACGGTTTCGATGGCGCTGCCCGGGCAGCATCCGAATTATCAGAAAAATCTTGAAAACACCTGGAATCAGCCCTTATCGGAGGTTTTCGGAGAACCGATCCATCGGGTGGTGCCTGCAGGAAGCTGGACGCTTACAGCCTCCATCAATCCAGATTACGTGGGCAATCCCGCATTTTTTCATCTCCAAGGGAGCTACCGCGAAAAAGGCGGAACCTTTCTCTATCGCGAAGTAATCGTCAGCCTTTCTCAACAAGTTGCCCTTCTCCGAACTGCGCATCCTGATTGGTCCGATGAAGAGATCGCGCGACATTTGCTCTTTGCGGAACTCCGTTTCCACGGAGTGGATCAACTCCCACAAGAAG
>JAJTBC010000084.1 GCA_021287085.1 Bacillota bacterium
ATCGTCTAGGGGTTAGGACACCGCCCTTTCACGGCGGCAACACGGGTTCGAATCCCGTTAGCCCTACCAGCAAAAAGCGCCTGAGAAATCAGGCGCTTTGTTTTTGAGGCGGTATTCGAAGGGTGCCGCTTTTTTGTAACTCGCTCCGAACCAGGGTAGGCCTCCGCGTGGGAAAGCGAGGATTTGCAAAGGTTTGCTAGGAACTCCTCCTGCATGCGCATGCCTCCATCCCCATACATGGGCTACATGGACCTCAAAGCCATTGCGGGCGCAGATTTGATTCTGATTCTGTGCATCGATCTCTCTTTTCGGGAAGAAAGATCGACTCTCCTCAAACCTGCCTATACTCGATCAAGCCATCTTTTCAAATGGAGTTCGGACATGGTTCGTCCTCGTGTCGTTGTGCTGGGGGCCGGAGTCGCGGGTCATACGGCGGCGGCTTTTCTCAAACGCTGGTTGGGCGATGAGGCCGAGATCGAGGTCATCTCGCCGCGCCCCGACTACAACTGGATTCCCTCGAACATCTGGGTGGGCGTGGGGCTGCTGCGGGCGGAGCAGGTGGTCTTTCCACTGGCGCCGGTGTATGAGCAGAACGGCATCGCCTTCCGTCAGGCCAAGGCGCTGCGGCTGTTCCCGGAGGGCAGGGGCGAGGATCGCCGGCCCTTTGTGGAAGCGGAATCCACGGCGCCGGGCAGCGAAGGGCAGATCGTTGCGGTGCCCTACGATTTTCTCATCAATGCCACCGGCCCCAAGCTGACCTTCGAGGCCACGCCGGGCCTGGGGCCCAAGGGGCACAGCCTTTCGGTGTGCACCGCGCCCCATGCGGTGGAGGCGGCAGCGGCGCTGGAGGAGGCCGTGGCCCGCATGAAGCGCGGGGAGCGCCAGCGGTTCCTGGTGGGCACGGGCCACGGCACCTGCACCTGCCAGGGCGCGGCCTTCGAGTACATCGTGAATCTGGAATTCGAGCTGAGGGCCCGTGGCGTGCGGGATAAGGCTGACATCACGTACGTGAGCAACGAATTCGAGTTGGGCGATTTCGGCATGGGCTCCATCCATATCCGGCGAGGCGGCTACGTTACGCCCAGCAACATCTTCACGGAATCTCTTTTCGCCGAGCGGGGATTGCGCTGGGTCACGGGCGCGCACGTGCAGGAAGTGGCCGCAGGTGTCGCGAAGATGGAATTCCTGGATGGGCGCGAAGGGGAAGAAACCTTCGATCTGGCCATGCTGCTGCCGCCCTTCAAAGGCGTGGGTCTTCAAGCCATCGCGGCCGACGGCACGGACATCACGGAGCGCCTGTTCGCGCCTTCCGGGTTCATGCGGGTGGACGCGGATTATGCCCCCAAGCCCTACGAATCCTGGCGCGCCGCCGATTGGCCGCGCACCTATCAAAGCCCCGTCTATCCCAATCTCTTCGCGGCAGGCATCGCCTTCGCTCCGCCTCACACGGTTTCCAGGCCCCGCCAGAGTCCCAAGGGCACCAACATCACGCCGGCTCCTCCGCGCACGGGCATGCCCAGCGCCATGATCGGCAAAGCCGTGGCCCGCAGCATCGTGGACATGATTCACGGAGCGCCGCAGCCTACGCAGACTGCCTCCATGGCTGAAATGGGCGCTGCCTGCATCGCCTCGGCCGGAGCCAATCCTTTCCGGGGCACCGCCGCTTCCAGCACGGTGTTGCCCATCGTGCCGGACTTTGAACGCTTCCCCGAATATGGCCGCGATCTGAAGCACACCTTCGGCGAGATCGGGTTGGCCGGACATTGGATCAAGATCCTGCTTCACCATCTCTTCATCTACAAAGCCAAGATGAACCCCCTCTGGTTCCTCATCCCGGAGTAGCCATGCCTGAACCCGATTCTGATTTTGGGAAATCCCTCCGCCAGCAGTCCTTCTTCGCCACCAAGCCCACTCGGTTCACGCGCTTTCTGAGAACCTGCATCCCCTGGCAGATGATCCGCTTCGCCTTCATCAACCTGAGAATGATCCAGGTGATTCGAAGAAGTCATCACTAGAGAGGATTGCTGATGACGCAATAACTGCTGGCATACGCGCCTTGGGCGTGTGGTGGTTCGTTTCTTTAGGCAGGGCTGGGAAAGCTTTTGAGGGTGGGGGTTCGATCAGTATCCGCCCATTGACGTCGTTCCACCTTGCACCACGGCGATGGAGCTGGAGAGGCCCAGGCGCGAAGCCCCGGCCAGGGCCATCTTGCGGGCATCCTCGTAGGAGCGGATGCCGCCGGAGGCCTTCACGCCCGCCTTCACGCCCACCACGCGCCGCATGAGACGGATATCGGCTTCGGTGGCGCCTCCCGTGGAGAAGCCGGTGGAGGTCTTGACGAAATCCAGGCCTTCTTCCACGGCAAGCTCGCAGGCCGGCGCCTTTTCGTCATCCGTCAGCAGACAGGTTTCCAGGATGACCTTCAGCACCGCACCCGCCGCGGCTTCCCGCACGGCACGGTAGTCCCGGCGCACGGCTTCCCAGTTTCCAGCCTTGGCCAATCCCACGGCCAGCACCATATCCACTTCCTGGGCGCCCAAGGCCACGGCTTCCCTGGCTTCCTCGGCCTTGATGCGCGTGGTGTTGGCCCCCAGCGGAAAGCCCACCACCGTGCAGACCCGCACGGGGCTGCCCTTCAGCAACTCCGCGCCAAGGGACACCCAGCAAGGGTTCACGCACACCGACGCAAACTGGTACTGCAGCGCCTCGTCGCACAATTTCCGGATTTCCGATTCCTGGGCCTGGGGCTTCAGCAGCGTGTGATCGATGAGCGGCGCGAAATCCAGGTCGGCGGGAACGTCATCCACCGCCACTTCCCGCAGCCCCTCTGAAGTTCGAAGCAGGCAGCGGTCTTCCCACCGCCCCACCCACTGAGGCTTCGCCCCCGGCAATCGCGTACCCTCCACGCGGGTGAGAACTTCCGAGGTCAGAGCTGAAAGATGAGTATCCATAGCTTCCAGTATTCCCTAGACCGATGGAGGACCAAAGCTGCAGTTTGAACCAAGCACGCAAGAGGGGAGTCTTTCGCCCTCCCCACCTCCCGTGCTAGACTCACCGTTCCCCTTCGTGGGATCGATGCCCGGAGAGTTGTCCGAGTGGTCGAAGGAGCACGACTGGAAATCGTGTATACGGGTGACCGTATCAAGAGTTCGAATCTCTTACTCTCCGCCACACCAGAAGCCCGCAGCCATTAGGTTTGCGGGCTTCTTCCTTTGTGGCCTGCCGCACGTAAGTGTTGATCGCGATCCTGTCCGATCCTGGCGTAGCCTGCTCGCAAGTGCCCTCGATTGGGGGTAGCCCG
>JAJTBC010000091.1 GCA_021287085.1 Bacillota bacterium
CGGTGGCGGCATGGGCGGCCAAAGCCTTCCAGGCCGCGCCTGGCGGTTTCGAGCTGGTGCTTCGACCCGGCACCCAGGTGTTCGATGGCCGTTACGGCAACAGCGGCTGGCTGCAGGAAACCCCCGATCCCGTCACCAAGGTCACCTGGGGCAATCCGCTGTCGCTTTCCGTGGCCGATGCGAAAGCGTTGCGCCTCAAGGACGGCGACATGGCGCACCTGGAAGCAGGCGGCCAGAGCCTGCGTCATCCCGTGATCGTCCAGCCGGGCCAGGCCAAGGGCACGGTGGTGCTGGCCTTGGGCTACGGCCGCACCACGGGCGGCGTGGCCAGGGGCGTGGGCTTCAACGCCTATCCGCTGCGGGCTTCCCTTTCCGGCGCGAAGCTCACCAAGGCGCGCGGCAGCATGAAATTGCCCGTGACGCAGAGTCATCATCGACTGGATGGCCGGGATCTGGTGCGTTCCATGCCCGTGGCGACCTTCGCCAAGGGCGATCTTCATCACCCCCATCATCCCGACGCCACCCTCTATCCCGACCAGCAATTCCCGGAACACAAGTGGGGCATGGTCATCGATGTATCCGCGTGCATCGGCTGCAGCGCCTGTTCCCTGGCCTGCCAATCGGAAAACAACATTCCCACCGTGGGCCCCGATCAGGTGGCCAAGGGTCGGGAAATGCACTGGATGCGCATCGATCGCTACTACGAAGGCGAAGCCGACAACCCCAGCGTGGTGCATCAACCGATGCTCTGCCAGCACTGCGATCACGCGCCCTGCGAAAACGTGTGCCCAGTGAACGCCACCAACCACAGCCCCGACGGCTTGAATCAGATGGCCTACAACCGCTGTGTGGGCACGCGCTACTGCGCCAACAACTGCCCCTACAAGGTGCGGCGCTTCAATTTCCTGGAATTCACGGCCCACAAGTCCGAACCGGAAATACTGGCCTACAACCCCGAAGTGACCGTGCGGCCCCGGGGCGTCATGGAGAAGTGCACCTTCTGCGTGCAGCGCATCCAGGATGTGAAGATCCGCGCCAAGGGCGAGCACCGCGCCATTCGCGATGGCGAAGTGCAGCCCGCCTGCGCCGCCGCCTGTCCCAGCCAGGCCATCGTGTTCGGCGATCTGAAGGATCCCGAAAGCGCGGTGTCGCGGCTGGTGAAATCCGAGCGCGGCTACAAGGTGCTGGAGGAAATCGGCGCGCGACCCGCCATCACGTACCTGGCGAATCTGCGCAACCCCGCGCTGGAAGCGGAAAAGGTCGAAAAGGGAGGAGCCGCCCATGTCTGACGCCACGCTGCTGCCCGCCGCGCTGCGGGAGCCAGCCCTCACCGAAGGCCCCGTCACCCTCGGCGGTCTCGACGATCAGGTGCTTTCCGCCACGGAGCGCAAACCGCCCAAAGCCTGGTTCATCGCCATCGCCATTACCACCGTGCTCATGCTGGTGGGCTTCGGCTTCATCGGCTACACCATCGCCACGGGCATCGGCGTATGGGGCAACAACAGCCCCGTGTTCTGGGCATTCGACATCATCAACTTCGTGTTCTGGGTGGGCATCGGCCACGCGGGCACGCTGATCTCGGCCATCCTCTTCCTCTTCCGCATGCGCTGGCGCAACGCCATCGCCCGCTTCGCCGAAGCCATGACCATCTTCGCCGTGATGTGCGCGGGCATCTTCCCGCTCATCCACGTGGGGCGCCCCTGGCTGGCCTTCTGGCTCTTCCCCTATCCCAACGAACGCGCCATCTGGACCAATTTCCGTTCGCCGTTGCTGTGGGACGTGTTCGCCGTCAGCACCTACTTCAGCGTGTCGCTCATGTTCTGGTACCTGGGCCTGGTGCCCGACATCGCCTCCATGCGCGACCGCACCACGAACAAGTGGAAGAAGCTCATCTACACGCTGCTGTCGCTGGGTTGGCAGGGCTCGGGCCGCCATTGGCAGCACTACGAGAAGGCCTACCTGCTGCTGGCCGGCCTGGCCACGGGCCTCGTGCTCAGCGTGCATTCCGTGGTGAGCTTCGATTTCGCCACTTCCGTGGTGCCCGGCTGGCACATGACCATCTTCCCGCCGTACTTCGTGGCCGGGGCCATCTTCGCGGGCTTCGCCATGGTGGTGATGGTGCTGGTGGTGGTGCGGGAAACCATGGATCTCAAGAACCTCATCACCATGCGCCACCTGGAGGTGATGAACAAAGTGGTGCTGGGCATGAGCTGTCTCATGGGCTACAGCTACTTCATGGAAGGCTTCACGGCCTGGTACAGCCAGAACGTGTACCTGCATCACACCTTCATCAACATCATCAGCGGCGCCTACGGCTGGGCGGGCTGGCTCACCATCATCTGCAACATCGCCATCCCGCAGCTCCTGTGGTTCAAGAAATGCCGCACCAGCTATTTCTGGATGATTCTCGTGGGCGTCTCCGTGACCGTGGGCATGTGGTTCGAGCGCTTCGTCATCATCGTCATCAGCCTGTCCCAGGATTACCTGCCCTCCGCGTGGCGGCACTACACGCCGACCTTGGTGGATTTCGGCATCCTCCTGGGCTCCTTTGGCCTCTTCTTTACCCTGGTGCTGCTCTTCGCCCGGGTGCTGCCCGTCATCGCCACCACGGAAGTGAAGGCCATTTTGCCGGGAGCCCAACCACATTCCGGCGGCTCCCATGGGGAACACGGAGGCCACCATGCCTAAGACCTTCGCCGTACTCGGGCTTTTCGATCATCCCGACGCGCTGATGCAGGCCATTCCCCAGGTGAAGGCCAAGAACATCGGGCGCATCGAAACCTACACGCCCTATCCCATTCACGGCATGGACGAAGCCCTGGGCCTGCGCCGCTCGCCCCTGGGCGGCATGGTGCTGGTGATGGGCGTGCTGGGCGCGCTCACGGCCTTCGGCTTCCAGTACTGGATCAGCGCCGTGGATTACCCCATCGTCACCGGTGGCA
>JAJTBC010000282.1 GCA_021287085.1 Bacillota bacterium
GCGCACGCGAGCGGTTTCGGTGGGCGCTTCATCCCCCTTCTGCTTCTTCTGAACCGAGAGCCGCAAGGGCGTTCCCACGAAACCGAAGGTTTCACGCAGGCGGTTCTCCAGGTAGCGCACGTAGCTGAAGTGCAGGCCGCGGTCGGTGTTGGTCTTGACCACAAACGAAGGCGGACGCACGCCCACCTGCACCATGAAGTAGAGCTTGGGCAGCTTGCCATCCACGGCGTGAGGCGACATGGCGGCCACGCTATCGCGCAGGAACTGGTTCAGCTTGCCCGTGGAGATGCGTCGGGCGTGGGCTTCGGCGCACTGGTTCACCAGCGCGAAGAGCTTCGTCACGCGCTGGCCGGTGAGGGCCGAGATGAAGATCATGGGCGCATGCTGGAGGAAGCCCAGGTCGTGGCGGATCTTCTCCTCGAACTGCAGCACCGTGTAGGTGTCCTTGGGCACCAGATCCCACTTGTTCACCACCAGGATCACCGCCGCGCCCGCTTCCTGAGCGTAGCCTGCGATGACTGCATCCTGGTGGGTCACCCCTTCCACCGCGTCGATGAGCAGCAGCGTCACGTCGGCCCGAGCCATGGCCTGCTTGGCCTTGAGAATGGAAAGGATCTCGGCGCCTTCGGTGGTCTTGCCTTTGCGCCGGATGCCCGCCGTATCGATGAGGCGGTAGAGGCGATCCTCCACGCGAAACACCGTGTCCACGGTATCCCGCGTGGTGCCCGCCACATCGCTCACGAGGCTGCGCTCGAAGCCCAGCAGCTTGTTGGTGAGCGAGGATTTCCCCACATTGGGCCGTCCGATGATGGCGAGGCGCAGTTCTTCTTCGGGGTCGTGGCGCTCCGCTTCTTCCGGCGTGCGATGAAACGGCAATTTGGCCCGAAGGCTCGCCACGAGATCCGCCACGCCGGAGCCATGACTGGCGCTGATGACATGCACTTCGTCGAAGCCCAGTTCGTAGAACGCGCCATCGGGGGAACCGCCCTTCACGCCATCGATCTTGTTCACCACCAACAGCGAGGGCTTGCCCGTCTGGCGAATGCGGCTGGCGATCTCGGCATCCACCGGATTCCAGCCATCGTGGGCGTCCACCATCATCATCACCACGTGGGCCTCGTTGAGCGCCGCCTGGGCCATGCGCGTGATGCCCGCCGTGATGACATCCTCGCCCTCGAAATCCAGGCCGCCGGTATCCACCAGTTCGAAAACTTCTTCCACCTCGCCTTCCTCGTTGAGGCAGGACACGTGGCCGTACGAGCGATCCCGGGTCATGCCGGGCAGGTCGTGAACCAGCGCCGCCCGGCTGCGGGTGAGGCGGTTGAAGAGCGTGGACTTGCCCACATTGGGACGACCACAGAGTGCGACGAGGGGAAGTTTCATGGGGAACCTGCACAAGGGCCGGAAAGGCCTCTATCCAATGTAACCGTCCCTCCGAGCTTTCCTGTGATTCCGATGGCTTCCTGCTAGCGGAGGGCTTCGGTCAACGCCCAGGAGGCCTGGCTTTTCTTATTCCGTGCCTCCCGAAGCTGATTCACCCGATTGGCCTCCTCTTTGATCTTGGCGCGAATGGGGTCGAGGATGGTGGCTTCAAGATTGGGCGGAGGATCGATGAAGAAAGAAAAAAGCACGAATTCCGGCTGTTTTTCATCAGTCTCGGTCGCCCAAAGGGGCCTGAAGCTTAAACGGAGACGCCCAAAACTTTCGCACTCCGGATCTGAGGAATAGTCGACCTTTTCCAGAATCAAGCGCTTATCTAACTTGATGGGATCG
>JAJTBC010000112.1 GCA_021287085.1 Bacillota bacterium
AACCCAGCGAGATCTTCCAGCTCTGGGCCGAATGCCGAGAGGCCAAATGCGGGCTTCTGTGGGAAGCGGAAGAGGCCGCCGAGCTTACGGCCTGGGAACTGGAGCAGCTCCCTCCCTCGCTTTTCCTGCACCTTCCCTGGACGGAAATCCAGGCCCGCCCTGGGTTCTGGGAACCCTTCGCCTCGCGGCTGGCCCTGTGGGGGCTGGCCACGCCCCAGCAGGCCGAGAACCTGGGCCTGACGCCCGCCATCCTGATCGTGGACGGGATCTGACAGAGCGCCGGGTCAATCGAAAAGAAAGCACCTTCTTGAGGCTTCTTCCTGGCGCTTTTCTGGGAGGAATCCGGGTGAAAAGGCTTAAAATGTACCTCAATCCTGCTTACGGATTCCAAGGCCGAACATGTTTCCTCTTTCCCAAGCCACGGGTTACGCGGTGCTGGCGCTCAACTGCATGGAAGAGCCCGGCGGAGAGCCTATTCAGGTTGCCACCGTCGCGGCGAACATGGGATTGCCAGCGGCTTTTCTGGCCAAGGTGGTGAACCGTTTGGCGAGCCACGGATTGGTGACCACTCGCCGTGGCCGTCATGGGGGCGTGGTGCTGGCGCGGCCCGCCCAGCTGATATCGCTGGCGGAGATCCTCCAGGCCGTCGAAGGCGACGATTGGGACAAAGGCTGTTTCCTGGGGCACAAGAGCTGCTTGGTATCGGATTGCCAATGTCCCATGCCCTTGCCTTGGCGGGAGCGTATCGAGGATTTCAAGGTGCAGATGGCCCAGACTTCTTTGGCCAACCTGGGGTGTTACGCGCCCCAGGGCATACCCGCGAGGCCCGTCCGAGGGAAATGCCCCGAAAAGGGGACTACCGCGTCTGGGCGAGCACCCGCTCGCGGTCCAGCGCGGGGATGATCCGCCAGCGATTGGGCACGTCGATGGAGAGCGTGGGGCGTGCCAGCACGTACTCGAACAGGAGGTTGCGCAGGGGAGTGGGATTCTGCACCTGGGCTTGCCCCTTGAAATGGATGGCGTCGAGGTAGCCTCCGCCTCCCGAAAGCCGGTAGCTGGTGATGGCCATGGTGAAGGTCTGGTTCTCCTTCACGGGCTGACCGTTGAACTTGAGATCCACCACCCGCTGGCCCAGGGGCCGCGAAATGTCGAGGGCATAGGACACGCCGTCGATCATGTCGAAATCGAAGCCCGGCACCTCGCGGTTCACCAATTCGGGTTGGTGGCTGAGGTTGTAGTAGCGGGCCGCGTGCTCCAGCCAGAGCTTGAGCTGGAGACCCGTCACAGGAATGCGCGCCACCAGGTTTTCGTAGGGCATCAAGGCCCAGAACTGGCGGATGGAAGTGGGGCCTTTGGGCACGAAGTAGCGCACGGAAGGGCTGGCGGCGGCGGAGAGCTGAGCGTTCACGGCCTGGCGCTGCACGGTGTGGATGAGCTGCATGAGGGCCGAATCCTCCATGCGCGACCAGCGGCCGTCCAGATCGGTGGTCAGGGTGGCGGTGGAGGTGTTCAGGTACTTCTCCGTGGCGGCGCGCAGGGGCGCGGTCAGCTCCAGCACCTGGGGATCGGGGGGAAGATCCTCGGTGACGGGTCGCACCTCGTGGGTGCAGGCCACCACCTTCCAGCCCTGGCGCTCCTTGCGAAGGCTCAATTCCGCCACGCCCAGCGCTTGCCCTTGGGCCATGGGCTGCAGGATGGGTACACCGTTGTGGCGCGTGGCCACATTGGTGTGCGTATGGCCCAGCAGCAAGAGGTCAATTCCAGGCACCTGCTCCGCCAGAGCCATGCCCTGGTTCTCGGTGAAGGCCCTGGCATCGGGCCGTCCCATTCCTCCATGCAGGAAGACCACGACCACATCGGCCTTTTCCTTGGTGCGTAGCAGGGGAACGTAGGTGCGGGCGGTGGCCAGGGCATCTTCCACCCGAAGGCCATGGAGGTTGGCGGCGGGCACGATCTGAGTGGTGCTGGAGTTCGCCAGGCCCAGGATGCCCACCCGCACCAGTCCCATTTCCACCACGGCGTAGGGCGTGAAAGCTGGTTTGCCGGTGGAGGTGGTCACGAGGTTGGCGGCCAGCCACGGGAAGGTGGCCTGTTCCTCCGCTTGGCGTAGCGTAGCCTGGCCCCAATCGAAATCGTGATTGCCCACGGTCATGGCGTGGTAGCCCAGGGCGTTCATGATGGCCATGGGTGCATCGGGCAGATCGGTTCGCACCCGTGCCCGCAGGTAGGCGGAAGGGTCACCCTGGATGGTGTCCCCGCCATCCAGCAGCAGCGTGTGGGGATGTCGAGCCTTCTGCTGGCGAATGAGGGTGGCCAGCTTGGCCCAGCCACGATTGGAGGGTCGAAGCGTGAAGGGATCTTCGGCCATGATCGCCGCGTGGGTGTCGGAGGTGGCCAGCACCTGCAGCTTCATTTCCTGGGCCTGCCCAGGGAGATTCAAGGCCAGGGTCAAAAGAAAAATGCCGATCCAACGAAGCACGAATACCTCCCAAACCTCTTTCCACGATACTCTGGAAGGCCCTTCGGTCCGGCTCGCCGGTTCCGTTTCCCATTCTCTGAAGGTACACTGACCCTTCATTCAGGAGATTCCATGCAGGAAGTTCAGATCAAGGCCCCCAAGCACGAGTTCACGCTCCTCTGCGACGACATCCGCCAGGAAATGGGCGGCAAGACCTCATTGATGGGCCTGTACGACCATCACATCGTGGTGCCCCAGGTGCCCTTCGTGCTGCCCAAGGTGTGCTTCTACACCCGCTTCAGCCGCATGGACGGTCAGTTCAAGTTCAGCTTCTCCATCGTGAGCCCCAACGGCGAGCGCAAGGACATCATCCGCGATTCCGACGTGCAGATCCCCGAAGGCGCCAAGGAAGGCACCTTCAACGTCATCGCCAGCCCCTTCGAAGTGAGTGCCGAAGGCATCTTTGAAGTGATCGTGGGCCTCACCAAGGGCACCGACCGCTTCGAATACGTTTACAAGTTCGCCATCTCCGACGCCAGCCGCCTCCAGGCCGAGTACGAAAAGGCCATGGCCGAGCAGAACGGCCAGCAGGGTCAGTAATCTCGCTTCCTCCTTGAATGCGGCGCTTTCGGGCGCCGCATTCGTGTATCTTGAGCGATCTACGTAAGGGAGAGGCCATGGGGCTGACGCCTTTGCTTTTGGCAGTGGTTGTTTTGATGGGATCTCCAATGCAGGCGGTGGGCAAAGCCCCCTCTCCCGTACTTCAGGAACTAAGGGCCATGGCTCAAGCCGATCAAGCCGTTCGCCTTTCCGGCGATTCCGATCCTGAGGCCGATGACGTTCGTCAGAAGCGTGTGCTGAGCCTATTGGCCGAAGGGAAGATCCAGGACGCTGAAGCCAAGGAATGCGCCGCGTTGATCCTGCAGCATTCGGGCCTTACCTTTTGTGAAGGGGCTTTGAAGGCCATCAGCGTGGACAATTTTCTGTTGGCCCATCTGCTGGCTAAAGGTGCGGTTGAGCAAGGGCGGGATTCCGCTCGCTGGCTGGCTGCGGCCTCCCTCGACCGCTATCTTGTTTTTTCCGGCAAGCCCCAGAAATACGGGACGCAAACCGTGTTGGATCCGAAAAGCAACAAGATGGTCGTTCCTCCCATCGATCCGGTGACCACGGACGAGGAGCGGGCCCGATGGCATGTGGAACCACTGGCCATCTTTCTGAAACGCACCTCTGCCCCTTGACTTCTTCCATGAGCGACCGTTACCGCAAACAGCGCCTCTTCCTCGGGCCTGAAGCCGATGCCAGGCTGCGTTCGGCGCGGGTGGCGCTGGTGGGTCTGGGCGCCACGGGCTCGGTGATCGCGCCGTGGCTGGTGCGGGCGGGCGTGGGGCATCTCACGATCATCGATCGCGACGTGGTGGAAGTCAGCAACCTGCAGCGCCAGGTTCTCTACGCGGGAAACGATCTGGGAAGGCCCAAGGCCGAAGCCGCCGCCGAGCATCTGCGGGCCGCCAACGGCGAGGTGGACCTCCGTCCCGTCATCGCCGATCTCACCAGCGGCACCGCCCGGGAACTGCTCGGAGGCTTCGATCTGCTGCTGGATGGCACGGACAATTTCGAGGCTCGTTTCCTCCTCAACGACATGGCCATCCTCACGGGCACGCCCTGGATCTATGCGGGCGCCCTGGGCGCCGAAGGCATGGTGTGGCCCATTCATCCCCCGCAAACCCCCTGCCTGCGCTGCCTGATGGAAGAACCTCCCGCCAGCGGCGATGTGGATACCTGCGATAGTGCAGGGGTGCTGGGCCCTGCGGTGGGCGTCATCGGCAG
>JAJTBC010000211.1 GCA_021287085.1 Bacillota bacterium
TGGGCCTGGTGAGTGAAGGCGTCGCGCTCTCGCGGCGGGGTTTCGGGCGCGCCCTGGCGCCAGGCGAGGAAGCGCTTGCGGGAAAGACCGATGCACACCCTGGAGGCGGGCCAATCCAGTTCCGCCTCCAGGCGGGGAAGGGCTTCCCAGAGGGCCAGGTCTTCGCGGAAGGTGGTGCCGAAACCGAAGCCTGGGTCGAGCAGGATCCGCTCCGGCGCGAGGCCCGCGTCCAGGAGGCGCGCCTTGACAGCCCGCAGTTCCTCCAGGGCCAGATCGGCGGTGCGCGGGGCCGGATCGTCGTAGGGAGGCATGTGGAATCGGCCTTCGCTCACCCGGCTGCGCATGGCGATGACGCCAATCTCGCTCCGGCGAGCCAGGTCGAGCATGGCCGGATCCTGGAAGCCCGTCACGTCGTTGAGGATCGTTACGCCTTGCGCCAATCCCTGGGCGGCCACGTCGGCATGGCGGGAATCCAGGCTAAGCGGAGCTTCGGGGAGGGCGTGATGCACGGCTTGAAGGGCGGGTTCCACGCGCCGCCATTCTTCGTCGACAGCCACGGGCAGGGCATCCGGGCGGGTGCTTTCCCCTCCCAGATCCAGCGCCGAGGCTCCGTGACGCAGCAGGTGCGATCCCTTTTCCACCGCCTGCTCCGGGCGGGTGGCGGTGCCGCCATCGCTGAAGGAATCGGGCGTGAGGTTCAGGATGCCGACGTAATGGGGCGTTTCCAGGGAAAGGCTTCCATGTCCGAAGGACCAGATCATCGAGCGCTCGGCGGAAAGGAGAGAGGGAGGGGAGCGAAGCCCGTCATCGCATGGAGGGCGGGTCAGACCGAGGGCGCAGGCTGGGGATCGGAACCAGGCTGCACCTCAGGATCCGGGGTCGGCTCGGCGGGGATGGGAGCAGGTTCCGGCTTGGGGGGCAGGGTGCCGCCCTTCATGAGCACCTCGATGTCGTTGCCGTCGAGGGTTTCACGGACCAGCAGGGATTCGGCGATGGCCACCAGGGCGTCGCGATGCTCTTCGATGATGCGCTTGGCCTTGTCGTAGTTGCTCTGAATGATGACCTGCACTTCCTGATCGATGAGGCGGGCCGTGTCGTCGCTGAACTCGTGGCGCTGGGTGAAATCGCGGCCCAGGAAGATCTCCTGCTGGTTGTTGCCGTAGTTGATGGGGCCGAGCTTGGCGCTCATGCCGTACTCCGTGACCATGGAGCGCGCCATGGTGGTGGCCTGCTGAATGTCGTTGCTGGCGCCTGTGGAGAGCTGATCGAAGAACACCTCTTCGGCGATGCGCCCGCCCATGGAAATGGCGATGCGGGTTTCCATGTAGGCCTTGGTGGTGTTGTAGCGGTCCCGCTCCGGCAACTGCCACGTGACGCCCAGGGCGCGGCCTCTGGGAATGATGGTGACTTTATGCAAGGGATCGCTATGGGGCAGCGCCGCGGCCAGCACTGCGTGGCCCGCTTCGTGGTACGCGGTGATCTTCTTGTCCTCTTCGGTCATCACGAGGCTGCGGCGCTCGCTGCCCATGTACACCTTGTCCTTGGCGTTCTCGAAGTCGATCATCTCGACCCACTTCTTGTTCATGCGGGCCGCATAGAGGGCGGCTTCGTTGCAGAGGTTCGCCAGATCCGCGCCAGCGAAGCCCGGCGTACCGCGAGCGATCACCTCCAGATCCACGTCGGGCGCGAGGGGGATCTTGTCGGTGGTATGCACTTTGAGGATCTCGAAGCGGCCCTTCACGTCGGGGCGATCCACCACCACGCGGCGGTCGAAGCGACCGGGGCGCAGCAGCGCAGGGTCCAGCACGTCCGGGCGGTTGGTGGCGGCGATGAGGATTACGCCTTCATTGCCTTCAAAGCCATCCATTTCCACCAGCAGCTGGTTGAGGGTCTGTTCTCGCTCGTCGTGCCCGCCACCCATGCCCGCGCCGCGATGACGGCCCACGGCGTCGATTTCGTCGATGAAGATGATGCAGGGCGCGTTCTTCTTGCCCTGCTCGAAGAGGTCGCGCACGCGGCTGGCGCCCACGCCCACGAACATCTCCACGAAGTCACTGCCGGAAATGCTGAAGAACTGCACCTTGGCTTCGCCCGCGATGGCCCGTGCCAGCAGCGTTTTGCCGGTGCCTGGAGGCCCCATGAGCAGCACGCCTTTGGGAATCTTGCCGCCCAGCTTCACGAACTTGGCGGGATCCTTCAGGAAATCCACGATCTCCTTCAACTCCTCCTTGGCCTCGTCGCAGCCTGCCACATCGGCGAAGGTGACGCGCTTGGCGTTGGTGGAAAGGCCTCGGGCGCGGGCCTTGCCGAAGCTCAGAGCCTTGTTGCCACCCATCTGGGCCTGGCGCATGAACACGAACCACAGCACCACGAAAACGAGGATCGGTCCCCAGAAAATCAGATAGACCATCCAGTTGTTTTCGCTGGGCTTGATGGCGCGGAATTCCTCCAGCTTGGGAGGTTCTTCCAGGCGCCAGCGCATGATCTGGGCCCCGAGATCCTGAGTAGGAGGCGCCACGGACTTGAACTTGGTGACGGTCTCGTTCTTGGCGTTCTTGACGGGAACTTTGTAGATGCCTTCCAGGTCGGAGCCGGAGAGGGTCACGCTCTTGTACTTGCCCTCCATGCCTTCGGTGTAGAACTGGCTGAAGGGAATTTCCTGCACGCCTGAACTGCGGGACATGTTGCTCAGGGCCAGCAGCACCAGAGCCACGATGGCCACCCACAGCAGCGCGCTTTTCATCATGGAATTCAAAGAGGCCTCCGACCGACACGAAATCTCAGTTTACTCTGAACCCCGGCTCAAGCCTTAGTGCTATTCCACACGAATGGTCGCCGTCACGCTCACGTCGGGGTCGAGCGTGGAGGTTGCCACCACGTGGTAGGTGCCTGGCCGATTGGGAGCATGGTAGAGGCCGTTGGTATCCACGGTTCCGCCATCAGGTTCCTCCACGGTCCAGGTCACGGTGGATCGGGGCAGCCCCTTCATGCGCGCTGTGAAGAGCTGCGTGCCTCCCGGCGCAAGGGAGGCCTGAGGCGGTTCGAGCTTGGGATTGGGCAGCACCCGCACGGTGAGGGTGTGCTTGACGGGGGAGCCGTTGGAACGGGCGCTGCGAATGAGCAGATGGTAGGTTCCCGCAGCCTGGGGAGCCACGTAGTTGATGGCCGTACCGCGGCTTTGAAGGAATCCTCCGCCGTGGGGCTCAAGGATCTCCCACTCCAGATCCTTGCTCAAGTCTTCCAGGGGCTGGGCGCGCAGGCTCAGGGTTTCGCCGACCCTTACGGCCGGGGCAGCGGGGGTAATCTCAAGGCTTTCCTCGGAGCCGGTCACGCAGGCAAGCATGAGCATCATGACACTGGGGAAAAGGTACCGCCGACGATCGAACATGAGCCATGATCGCATTCGTTCCCCTGTCTGCCAAAATGGGGAGGCCGGACTTCAACGTCCTGCCCTCTTTGATGGTCTCTTTCTTTACGCCTTTTCCTCGGAGGCCCGTCATGATCCATCCCTTGCGACTTGCCCTTCTGCCTGCTTCCGCCCTGGTCCTGGCGCTGGGCTGCCATTCCGATTCCGACTATCAGGGCGGCAACGGTTTCGTGACCCAGGCCGTGGCCGTGGCCGATCTTGATGGCACGGGTGGCCTGGACGTGCTGAGCGTCAACGATCGCTATGTAGATGGCAACCGGGTGTCCGGTTTCCTCACGACTCGTCTTCAGAAGGCTGGTGCCCCCGGTACCTTCGTGGATCCCCTTCGCGTCGACTCCGGGGCCTATCCTCTGGCCTTGGCGGTGGGCGATCTCAACGGGGATGGGCGGCCTGATGTGGCTGTGGCGGCGTTCCTGGCCACTTCAGGCA
>JAJTBC010000220.1 GCA_021287085.1 Bacillota bacterium
CCATGGCCCTTGCTCGCCGCTCACCTGCGGTCATGCCGCGATACACCAGCGGCAGCTCGACGTTTTCAAACACCGTGAGATCGCCGATGAGGTTGAAGCTCTGAAAGATGAAGCCAATCTCGCGATTGCGAATGCGCGCGCGCTGGCTGAGGGTCAGGCCTGAGGCTGGCTTCTTGTTGAGCACGTACGTGCCGGCCGTGGGCGTATCCAGCAACCCGAGAATGGAGAGAAGCGTGGATTTACCGCACCCCGAAGGCCCTGCGATGGATACGAATTCCCCTTCGTGAATATCCAGATGCACGTCTGACAGGGCGTGGGTTTCCACCTCGTCGGTGGTGAATACCTTCTTCAGGCTCTCGAGATGGATAAGGACGCTGGACATGGAGGCTCCTAGAAAAGGGTTGAGAAAGTTCGGTGAAGGCGAGGCATCGCAAAAGCTCGAAGATCAGGAAGACAGATGTTTTTCTGGATACCTTGGTGGTTTTTTTTGGGGATTGCTTTGGCCCATGATTCACTCCGCACGCAACGCTGTGGCCGGTTCCACGCGGGCGGCGCGGATCGCGGGCAGCAGCCCTGCGAGCACTGAGCCCAGCAGCATGGTGAGGGCGGCGAAGAGCAGGCTGATGGGTTTGGAAGGTTCCGCATCGGCGAAGGTGCTTTGCAGGAAGCGCCCGGCGGCGTAGGCGCCGAACAGGCCGACGCCCACGCCCAGGCCGCCCATCCAGAGGCCGCTCTTCAGCACCAGTGTGAGCAGTTGCCCGGGCGTGGCGCCGAGCGCCGTGCGCAGGCCAAATTCTGGCGTGCGCTGGGCCACCAAGTAGGCCAGCAGGTTGTAGAGGCCCGCCAGGGAAAGGAGCAGCGCCAGCGCTCCCGCGAAGCCCAGCAGCTTCACCTGGGAGGTGGTGTCCTTGATGCTTTCCGACACCACCTGATCCATGGGCCGCAAGCCCTTGATGGGCCACTGAGGCGCGGTTTCGCGCACCACTTTGCGCAGTGAAGGCAGATCCACCAGCTTGGGGTTGGCGTATCTCACCACGAAGGTCGTGCTCTGCATGCCCGTGGGCGAGGGGAAGTACGACACCATCTGGGCAAAATCGCTGGCTGGGCCGGCGTTGCGCACATCGGACACCACGCCCACCACGCGAATCCACTGGTCTCCGCGTTTGAATTCCTGCCCCAATGGATCTTTGCCTTCCCAAAAGGTACGGGCCAGGGCCTGACTGATGATGGCGATGGGTTCGCCGGAGGTCATGTCGGCGTCTGTGAAATTGCGGCCCGATAGCAGCTTGATGCCGAAGGCGTCGAAGAGGCCGGGACTGGCGGTGCGCATCTCCACCCATTCCCCATCACGGTTGGGGCGTTCGTGGGTTTCGCTTCCGTAGTTCCAGCCATAATCCTCTACTGGAAGCATGGCGATGGTGCCGGCCTGGGCCACGCCCGGCAGGCCGCGCAGACGTTCCAGCACCGTCATCGCGCGCAGATCCGCTTCTTTTCCCGCTTCGGGCGTCTTGGTGCTGGTATCGCAGGTGAATACAGCCACGCCTTCGGTCTGAATACCCAGCGGCGTGCGGTTGAGCTTGAGCAGTACCGCGCTGAGAGAGGCAAAAGAAGCCAGCAGCGTGACGGCCAAGGAAATCTGAACCACCGCCATGGCTGTGCGCAGACGCCTAGAACCGCTGCGCACCATACCTTTGGTTCCGCCCATCAGGACACTGAGGCGGAAGCGGTCCATGAGCAGGCCCGGCAGCCCCCCCAGCAAAAGGGCGACGATCAGCGCTGCCAATGCCATCCAACCCAACAGCGAAAGATCCAGCGTGAGAGGCCGCACCGCCTGGATGCTGAGGCTCACCATGGGCCGCAGCAGCACGAGGCTGATCTGCGCCACCACGAGGCCTAAAAGCAAACCGCCCACGCAGAGCAGCAACGCTTCCGCCAAGCGCGGGCGAATGGCCTGAAGGCGGCTGGCCCCCAGGGCCGTGCGCAGGGCCGTATCCTGGGAGCCCGCCACGGCGCGGGCCAGCACGGCATTGGCCACGTTCACCAGGGTGATGAGCACCAGCAATCCCGCCGCCCATACGAGGATCTGCCCCAGATCACGGTAATTCTTTTTCTGGCTTTCCATGAGTGAGCGGCTCACGAGCTTGGTGGTTGCCTCGATGGTGCCGGGATGCTCTGACTCGAAGGCCTTGGTGAGCGCATCCAGTTCCGATTTGAATTGCGCGTCGCTGGTCTGGGGCGCCAGACGCACGTAGGTCATCATGAAGCGATGGTAGCGGCCTTCTTTCATGTTTGCTTCAGGGATCAAGGGAATGAAGGCCTTGGCGCCGCGCAGTTGTGCCTTGCCCGGCAACACGCCCAGCACGGGATGACTCACGCCATTGATCTGCACCAAACGGCCCACCATGGCCCGGTCTGCGCCATAGCGGTTCCTCCATAGGCTTTCGGTCAGCACCACGCCTTCGGGATGATCGGGATTCCATTGCAGGCTGCCCAGCAATGGGCGCGTGCGGAAAATTTGGGTGAAGAAATTCGGCGTGACTTTGCCCACCTTCAGAATTTCAGGCTCGCCATCGCCGCTAAGGTTCATGTCCTGATAGTTGAAGCCCTCAACCGCACTGACTCCTTTGAGTCGCGTCTTGAGCTCCTGGTACAGCGGCCATGAAGCGGGAAAGTGGGAGTCTTTGTCTCGATCTGTCCACCACAGGTAGTGGATTTTTTCGGAATGCTCATAGGGCGGCGGCGTGAAGAACACCGAGCGCAGTGTGCCCACCACCGCCGCCGTGGCGCCCAGGCCCAGCGCCAGGACGAGCAGCGTGGGAAGGGTGAATTGAGGCAACCGCCGCAAATTGCGCAGCGCCAACCGAAAATCCTGAAGCCATGACGTCATGGGGAGCTCCTAAAAGGGGTAACGATTCACCGCAGAGGCACAAAGGCCACAAAGAAGGCTTGTGTTTTTTGGTGTTCTTTGTGGTGGGTGTTTTTGAGGTTGCTTTGACGCATCTTTACTTCACCCGCAGCCGGTCACTGCTGTCGTACTGACTGGCATCGCTGAGAATCACTTGGTCGCCGGATTGGAGGCCTTCGAGAATTTCGATGGTGCTGACGGAGCCTCGGCCCAGTTTGACTTTCACGCGGGTGGCCTCATTCCCTTCTTTGTTCAAACGGAAGAGACTGAGGGTGCCGTAGGCCTGCGCCTGCACGGGGCGGCCCACGAACAGGCCGTTGTCGAGGCGATCCAGTTCGATGATGCCTTCCACGCTGAGATCGGGGCGCACGCCCTTGGGCAGTTCGCCTTCGAGGCTCGCATCCACTGTGACGGTGCCGTTCTGCACACTTGGATCGATGCGGATCACCTTGCCCTTCACGATGCCGTTGCGGGTATCCACGTCCACCCGTTGACCGATCTGAATATCCTTGGCCTGGGTTTCGCTCACGCGGAGCTCGGCCTTCAAAGGCAATGGCTTGGCTACTTTGGCGAGGTTGGCGCCGGGCACAAGCTGCTGGCCCACTTGCAATGGCACCTGCTGCAACATGCCGGACATGCCCGCGCGCACATGCAGTGAGGCCACCTGCGCTTGCTTGAGCGCGTACTGCGCCTTGGCCTGCTCCAGCGCGGCGCGGGCCGGCGCCAGTTCGCCGCCCTTGCCTTCGAACAACGCCATGCGGGCTTCTTCGGTGGCGAGCCGCGCGGCGCAGTCTTCGTAGCGGGCGCGGGCCTGGAGCACATCGCTTTCCGATTGCAGCCCTTCCTGCTTCAGCCGCTCGTAGGCCCGCAGCCGCGCTTCAGCTTCTTTCGCAGCGGCGCGGGCAGAAGCCACGGTCCCCTTCTGGTTCAGGGCGCTCACGCTGTAATCGGATTCGGCGCGCTTGAGATTCCAGAAAGCCTCTTGCGCTCCCTGCTGAAGCTCAGGGCTGGAAAGCTCTGCGATGACGCTGTCCTCTTTTACTTCCGTGCCGGGAAAGAGAAGGATGCGTTCGACCTTGCAGGACACCTGGGCCGTGATCATGCGCACGTCCACGGGCACCAGCGTGCCGGTGCCACGCACCTGGAACACCATGGCGCCGCGCTTCACTGTGTCGATGAGCAGCGATGAGCGCTCTACCGAAGGTGCGGCGGGTTTTAGCCGCCCTAGAAAAATAGTGAGAAGCACCAGCCCCGCTGCGCCCAGCACAGCGGCGACGATCTTCCAACGACGTTTCGGGGCTTCCCGCGGAATATCCATAACCAGCTCCAGAACCTACGAGGAGCCAGGGCCATGCCAAAACACAAGTCTTTTTATTTCATTGATTGATGAAAATCAACGCACTGAGGTTGTTCCGAAAATGGGATGGCCCGTCCCGGAATCGGGTGGGAGCCACGAGAAGATCGCGGGAAAAACAGCGCCATCACAGAGGCCCGAAATGTCTTTCAGTCAGGCCTTAGTGGTGGAACCTACAAGCTTCCATTACCGCAGGTAGGGCTTCAGGTATTTCCCGGTCACGCTTTCCTTGTGCTTGGCGATGTCCTCGGGCTTTCCGGTCGCCAGGATGCGGCCACCCTGGTCGCCGCCTTCG
>JAJTBC010000257.1 GCA_021287085.1 Bacillota bacterium
TCCCCTGCTGCTCCTGCTTCTGGCGGGCGTGGCGCTCCAGGCCCAGCAGCCCAAGGGCGCGGCCCTGCCCAGCGTCACCATCGATTTCGGCAAAACGCCCCAGGGCCCCGCCCTCAGCTCCACCCTCCAGGCCGTGCTGCTGCTCACGGTGCTGACCCTGGCGCCGACGATCCTGGTCACCACCACCTGCTTCACGCGGATCATCGTGGTGCTGAGCTTCCTGCGCCAGGGCATGGGCACCCAGCAGACCCCTTCGAACCAGGTGCTGCTGAGCCTGGCGCTGGTGCTGACCTTTTTCGTGATGGCCCCCGTGGGCCGCGAGATCAATCAGACCGTGCTGATGCCCCTGAACCGCAACGAGCTGACCGTCGATCAGGCCATGACGCGCACCGCCGCGCCGCTGAAGGTCTTCATGCTCAAGCACACGCGGAAGAGGGATATCCAGCTCTTCCTCTCCATCTCCAAGACGCCCGCCCCGCAAACCAAGGCCGATGTGCCCCTGGAAGTGCTGGTGCCGGCCTTTCTCATCAGCGAGCTGAAGACCGCCTTTGAAATCGGTTTCATGATCTTTCTGCCCTTCCTCATCGTGGACATGGTGGTGGCCTCGATCCTGCTCAGCATGGGCATGATGATGCTGCCTCCGGTGGTCATCGCCCTGCCCTTCAAGGTGCTGCTTTTCGTGCTGGTCGATGGCTGGTTCCTCATCGTCGGCAGCTTGGTTCGGGGGTACACGGGATGAACGAACTGATCATCGTGCAGATCGGGCGCGAAGCCCTGCGAACGGCCATGTACGTGGCGGGGCCGGCCCTCATCGTCTCCATGGTGGTGGGATTGGCCATCTCCATCTTCCAGGTGGTCACGAGCCTCCAGGACCAGACCGTGGCCTTCGTGCCCAAGGTGGTGGCCGTGATGCTCGTGGTGGTGCTGAGTTTCCCCTGGATGATGCGCGTGATGGTGCAGTTCGCCACCCGCATGTTCACGGAGTTCAATGTCGTCGTGAAGCAGCTCGGATAGCGCCGTGCCGCCCACCCTCGCCCACCCCTCGCTGCTGCCCTTCGCGCTGGGCAAGATCGTGGTGTGGGTGCTGGTGCTGACGCGCATCACGGGGCTGGTGGCGGCCCTGCCCGGCCTGGGCCAGGAGCGTCTGCCCCTGATGCCCCGCGTGGCCCTGGGCCTCATGCTGGCCGTGATCCTGGCGCCCGTGGTGCCGCCCCCGTCGGAAATCCCCACGGGGATCTGGCACATGGCGGGCTACATGGTCACGGAGATGGCCGCTGGTCTGCTTATGGGCCTATTCGTGGGTTGGATCGTGGAGGCGGTGGGCTTCGCGGGCCAGCTCATGGACACGCAGATGGGATTCGCCTTCGCCCAGTTCCTAGATCCCGCCACGGCGCGCCCGGCCTCGGTTTCCGGCGTGATGCTCATGCAGCTCACCATCCTTTTCATCTTCGTCAGCGGCCTTCATCACCAGATGATCCTGGCCCTGGTGGAGAGCTATCGCCTGGTGCCCATGGGCGCAGGGCTGCCCGGCAATCCGCTCCAGATCGTCAGCACCGTCGGGCAGCTCCTGGGAAAGGGATTGCAGCTTGCCTTTCCCGTGCTGTTCACGCTCTTCCTCATCGACGCTCTTCAAGGCATCAGCGCCCGCTTCATGCCTCAGTTGCAGCTCATGCAGCTGGCCTTCCCCCTGAAGATCGGCGTGGGACTGGCGATCCTGGGCGTGGTCCTGCGCGAGCTGTTCAGCTGGCTGATGCCGCTGTTCCAGGCTGCGCCCCGCGAAGCCTTGCGCTTCCTGAGGTAGCGCCATGGCCCACGATCCCTCCCGCACCGAGAAGGCCACGCCCAAGCGGCGGGAGAAGGCGCGGGAGGAAGGCTCCGTCCTGCGGGTGGCGGATCTCGACTCCACCATCATCCTCTGGGGCAACCTCTTCCTCTTCATGGCCGCCTGGAGCGCCGCCTTCCTGCTCATGGGCCAGCAGACGGCCTTCTTCCTCAAGCGGGCCGCCGAACCCGGCGTAGTCACCCTCGATCATCTCCACCGCCTGATTCTCGACGTGGTCTCCATCGTGGCGCGCATCCTCGCGCCCTTCCTGCTGACCAACCTGCTGCTGGCCCTGGGCAATCAGTTCCTCCAGCACGGCTTCAAGCCCAACCCCAAGGCCCTGCAGCTTCGCTTCAACAAGCTCAATCCCGCCTCCGGCTTCAAGCGGCTTCTGTCGGCCCGCTCCATGGTGGAAGTGCTCAAGAGCCTGATGAAATTCTTGATCCTGATATGGATGGCCTACTTGGTCATAGGGCCGCGCATCGCCGCGCTGCCGAGCCTTTTGAAGATGTCGCTGGGACAAAGCCTGGGCTTCATGCAGGAAACCCTCTTCCTGCTCTACCGCAACGTGATGATCGCCATGCTGGTCATGGCCTTGGCGGATTTCCTCTACCAGCGCCACGCCTTCGAAAAGAGCATCATGATGACCCGCCAGGAAGTGAAGGACGAAGCCAAGGAATCCGAAGGCAATCCTGAGATCAAGGGCAAGCAGAAGCAGATCATGATGGCGTCGGTGATGCGGCGCATCCAGACCGAAGTGCCCAAGGCCGCCGTGGTCATCACCAACCCCACCCATTTCGCCGTGGCCCTGCGCTACGACGAAAAGACCGCCGCCCCCATCTGCGTGGCCAAGGGCGCCGATCACATGGCTCTGAAGATCCGCGAACGGGCCAAGGTTTCGGGCGTGCCCCTGGTGGAGAACCCGCCTCTGGCCCGCACCCTGTTCCGCAGCGTGGACCTGGACCGCCCCATCCCGCCGGAGCTCTATCAGGCGGTGGCCCAGGTGCTGGCGGTGGTATTCCGCATGAAGGGAGCGGCATAATGGTTCCCACTCGTCTTTCGGATCGTCCCTTGGCCCTTTCCACTTCTCCCCTGCTCCCTCACCGCCTGCTGCTCGTGGACGACGATCCCGTGCTGCTGGAAACCCTCGGCGACGTGCTGAGGCAGGAAGGCTTCCAGGTGACCACCGCCGAATCCGGCGAAGGGGCCGAACGCTTGCTGGCCGCCGCGCAGCCGCCCTTCGAGATGGTGCTGACCGATCTGGTGATGCCCGGAAAGACCGGCATGGACGTGCTGAAGAAGGCCCTGGAGATCAATCCTCGCTGCACCGTGTTGATCCTCAGCGGCTTCGGCACCGTTCGCGAAGCCACCGAAGCCATGGAGCGGGGCGCCTATGGCATGCTCACCAAGCCCCTGCACCTGGATCATTTCCGGCACATGCTGCGCCGCCTGGTGGAGCGCTCGGAATTGATCGCCGAACGGGATGCGTTGCAACAGCGCCTTCAGGCCCTGGAGCACAAAGTGGAGGAACTGGAAGCCACCCGAGGCCGCATGGAGATGCTGGCGGACCGCATCCAGCCCACCGATGGCGGCGGCGATCCCCTGGCCGATCTGGAGCGCCTTGCGGGGCTCAAGAGCCGGGGCATGCTCAACGACGAC